>NZ_JBFAAF010000047.1:0-62956 GCF_040639595.1 Micromonospora sp. NPDC023814 | reverse complement strand
GATCCCGACGACGAGACACAACCACACCCAACACCACCGGTACGACAATTTCCGGCAGCGGCCAACCCGGCGAACGTTAGTGGACACCGCACTAGCGTCGAGGCACGGCGAACCAGCCCACCGCAGTCAGGGCAAGGAGCAGTGACACCACGAACAGGGCGACTCCCACCGAATGGGGCATGGGGATGAGAAACGGCGCCTGCTGGACCAGCAGGCACGCGCCGAGCAGCGCCTGACCCACGCCCATGCGGACGGGTTGGGACCGCTGCCTCGCCGTCAGGCGCGCGACCCGCACCCAGGCCACGGGAACCCGGCGCGACACGGCGACGCGGACACCGAAACCGATCATGGCGAGGCTGAGGACCACGATCACGAGGCGCACGGTGGTCACACAGACTCCAGGCCACTCGGGCTCATGCGCCCCATCATTCAAGGCGTGTCAAGGTCGCATCTCCTCGTCACAGTCGCAGACCGTCCAGCCTCCCGGACGGGGACCAGGCAGGGCGCCCTACCAGACGCCTGACGGCTTCCGCAGCGGATCCGCGCACGGCCGGTCGCGGCCGGAGTGCGGCTCCCAGCTCGCCGGCGGGGTGGAGAAAGGGTGGGGTGGCGGGCGAATGATCTGGACGGCCCGGTGGAGTCAGGGCAATACTGCGGCTGGTCCTTACGTGGCCGGCGCCCCGATGGCAGGGGCGGGAAGTGGGATGAGAATGCTGCGTGGGCTCGGAATCGGCGAGAAGGACGAAGCCGTCTACGTGGAACTGCTGCGCCGCCGCCGGGCGACCGCCGCGGATCTCACGGAAGCGTTGCAGATGGCGGCGCCGGCGGTGACAGCCGCGATGGCGCGACTGGTCGCGCTCGGCCTGGTCACCGTTGACGACGGCGGCCTGCACACCGTCGTACCGCCCGACGTCGGGCTCGGCACCCTCATCGTCCAGCGCCAGGCCGCACTGCAACAGGTCCAGGGCCGGCTGGGGGAACTGGTGCAGGTGTACCGGACCGGGGCGACGTCCACCGTGGGTGAGGTGGAGGCGCTCACCACCCCGGAGGAGCTCGCCACCTGGATCGACAACATGGAGCGGGGCGCCAAACGGGAGATAATGGCGTTCTTCCGGCCTCCGTACGTGCTGGACGGCGACCTCGATGTCTCCACCGACGTGCCCGCCTACCGTTACGTGTACGAGCGCGCCGCCCTCGACGATCCGCGTACCCCCGCCGAGATCGGCAGGTTCCTCAAGAGCGGGTACGAGATCCGGATCGCTGCCGAACTGCCCAGCAAGATGATCATCGTGGATCGGGAGACGGTGCTGCTGCCGATGCTGCCCGACCAGACGAGCGTCCATCCCGGGTTCCTCCTGGTACGGGGTCAGGCGCTGGTGCACCTGCTGGTGGCGCTCTTCGAGCGGGTCTGGCAGGCGGCCACGCCGTTGCGGCTCACCGCCACGGGTCTCGCCGAGGGGTCTCCCGCGTGGGACGACGTCGACGTCGCGCTGCTGACGTACCTGCTCTCCGGGATGCCGGACAAGACGGTGGCCAGCCGGCTCGGGACCAGCGAACGCACGGTGCAGCGCCGGATCCAGCGGCTGATGAAGCTGGCCGGGACCGACAGCCGCATGCAGTTGGCCTGGTACGCCGCCCGGTCGGGGCTCATCTCACCCTGACGGACCAGAAGGCGGGTCGTCCCCGCCCGCGGCGCGGGCGGGGACGACCGTGAGGGACGGCGGGGTTATCCCCGCAGCTTGTAGGCGCGGGTCACGGTCTGCTCGACGGTGTTGCCGTCGGCGTCGGTGGCCTGCACCCGCAGGGACACGAAACCGCTGGTGTCGGCCAGCGCCGGGCTCTTGACGGTGCCCTTGACGGTGGCAGCACCCCCGGCGGTGACGGTCACCTGCTGCCAGGTGGCGCCGTCGTCGTAGGAAGCCCACAGCTTCGCCTCGCGGATCCGCGGGCCGGCCAGGCCCTTCGGGTACCAGAAGTCGAGGCTGATGTCGGTCGTCGACTGCGCCTGCACGCTGTTGTCGAGATCGACGTCGACGTCGTAACCGACCGACAGCACCGGCAGAAGCGCCCGGTCGCCGTCCCGCTGGGAGTGGAACGTCCAGGCGGTGTTCACCTTGGTGGAGGTCGCCCACCACGGCTGGTCCCGCCGCACATCCGTCACCACGCGGTACTCGGCACGCTCCGGCGTCATCGGGAAGGCCACCGCCGCGGCCGGAGCGGACCCGAGCAACTGGCCGTCGCGGTACACGGCGGTCAGTGCCTTGTCGGTGTTGTTGGGGATCGTCCACAACTGGCCGGTCGCCGCGTCCAGGAGGCCGGTGTTCAGCACGACGCCCACATCGCCGATCCGGACGGCTCCCTCCGGGTGGTCGGCGGGTATGGCGGACCGGACGACCGGCTTGTTCCATGCCCGGGTCAGTCGCTGCCCGGGCTGCAACACCGACGTGGCCGTCTGCTGGAAGCCGGGCATCGACTCCCACACGGCGGCCGGCGCCATCAGCTCCCACGTCGGCCGGCCGGCGGTGACGTATTCGGTGAGGGACCTCGGCATGGTCGTCCGGATGAAGGTCATGACGACGAAGGACTGCAGCGGCGAGGTGAGGAACCGGGAGTATCCCGCTTCGGTGCCGGGCGTCGAGGCGTGGAACGACGTGTCGACCGTGGCCAGTTCCTCGGTGCGGACCTGGTAGCGCTGGTCGGCCGAGATGCCGTGCTGGTACTTGAGTACTTCATAGGAGTACGGACTCTGCGCCGTCCCCTTGAACTGGATCATGACGTCGCCGCGGCCGGCGAGACCGGCCAGTCGGCTCCCCTGCGCGCCGGAGAGGGTCATGGCCGGGATGACGGTCGGCGTCGTCCGGTAGACGTCCGTACCCCACTGGGCGGGGATGTCGTTGTAGATGATGATCATGCTGGCGCCGGCCGCCGCCGCGTTCGCGATCTGCTGCGACGGGGTGACGTCGTCGCTGCGCCGTACCAGCGCCAGCTTGCCCTTGACGGCCCTGCCCGCGTAGTCCTGCGGTCGTCCGATGCCGGCGTCCACCACCCGCTGGACCTGCGTGCCGTCGAGGCGCGCCGAGCCGACCCAGCCGCCGACGTACTCCGGCGTGATCGGGAAGGCTCCGGGACTGACGAGCTGCGCCTCCAACGACGGTGCCGTCAGCGACCAGGCCAGCCGGTGCTCGAGGTTCTCGCTCTTGAGCTGGGACGGGATGGCGTGCAGCTTCGTGTAGCCGTTGAATTCGGTCTGGAAGCCGTACATGCGCGACTTGTCGTCCTTCAGCAGCGACATCCCCAACCGGACCCGCTGCGGCTGGCTCGGCTTGGGCGTCTGGATGCCGACCTGGCTCGACTTGCGTCCGTCGAAGGTGATGGTCCGGTCGGAATCGACGAGCACGCCTGATTCCGCGCCGTAGACGTGGTCCCGGACCTGCTGGTAGTCAGGGGTGAACCGGTAGGTGGCCGACGCGAAGGCGTACTCGCCGCGGGGCAGCCTCAGCTCCAGGGTGCCCTCGGCGCCGAGGATGAAGTGGATGTCGGCGGGCCGGGGGTTGTCGAGGTCGAAGACCCAGATACTGCTGTAGGTGGACGCCGGCGCCTTGCCGTCCAGGTCCGTCAGCTTCACGCTCACGTTGAAGCGCTCCGGGTCCCGGACGAAGCCGACGGCCGTCGTCACGACCGTCCCGCCGTCGGCGGAGGCGGCAGTGACGTGCGCGCCGTACGTCCCGACCGGCACCACGCCGCTGTTGGCGGTGACCGTCACGTCGGCCGTGCCGTGGGCCGGCACGGTCACCGTGTCGGCGCCCAACGTCAGCGCCCCGGCCGGCAACTGCCCGTCCGCGCCCTTGGTCGTCAGCGCGAGGGTGACCGGCTGGTCGCCGTCGTTGACGTAGGTGATCTGCTTGGCGACCGGGGCGGTCGACTCCCACGCCTGCAGGCCGAAGTCGACCACGCCGGGCCCGGACACGGTCTGCCGCACGGCGCGGCTCACGTCGGTGCGGCCGGCGCCCTGGGCGTACACCGAGGTGTCCGCCGTGGTCTTCGCCGTGCTGACGAGCTGGCCCTTCAGCCGCGCCGGAGTCCAGTCCGGGTGCTGCTGGGCCAGGATCGCGGCCGCACCCGCCACGTGCGGGGTGGCCATGGAGGTGCCGCTGGCGGCGGTGTAGTGGTCGCCCGCAGGGGTGCCCATGCTGGTGCCGGCCGCCCGGGCGGCGACGATGTTCGAGCCGGGGGCGGTGATCTCCGGCTTGAGGGCGCCGCTGGCGAGCGGGCCACGGCTGGAGAAGGAGGTGACCGCGTCGGTGCGGTCCACGGCGCCGACCGTCAGCGCCGACGCGGCGATGCCCGGCGAGCCGACAGTCGTCGCCCCGGGCCCGGAGTTCCCGGACGCGATGGTGAACAGCACGCCCGTCTCGGCCGTCAGCTGGTCGACCGCCTCGGCCATCGGGTCGGCTCCGTCGCCGGCCGTGCCGCCCAGGCTCATCGAGACGACCTTCGCGCCCGAGTGGGCCGCCCAGTCCATCCCGGCGATGATCCACGACTCCTCGCCGCCGCCCGCGTCGCCCAGCACCTTGCCGACGAGGAGTTGCGCGCCGGGCGCGACGCCCTTGTACTTGCCGCCGGAGGCCGCGCCCGTGCCGGCGATCGTGGCGGCGACGTGGGTGCCGTGCCCGTGCCCGTCCTGGACCGACTCACCCGGCACGAAGCTCTGGCTCTCAGCGATCTTGCCAGCCAGGTCCGGGTGGTTCAGGTCCGCGCCGGTGTCCAGCACGGCGACCTTCACGCCGGTGCCGTCGTATCCGGCGGCCCAGGCGGCCGGCGCGCCGATCTGCGGCACGCTCTCGTCGAGCAGGGCGTGCACCTTGCCGTCCAGCCAGAGTCGCTCGATGCCCCCGGCGAGCCGGGCCTTGGGGGTACGGGCCCTGGCGGTGTCGTCGTCGACCGCCTCCCAGAAGGTGGCGGCCTGCTTCTTGTCAGCGGCGATGGCGGCGCCCCGGACGCTGGGCAGGCTCCGCTTCATCCGGCTGCCGGCGGGGGCCGACCGTGCGGCTGCCTTGGCCGTCCCGGCGGGGTACCGCACGATCAGCGGGATCGACGTGGCGTGCGCGTCGTCGTAGCCCTGGGCGATCAGGCCCGTGACGTTGAACAGCCGCCTGTCCACCTGGCCGGACGCGATGAGCGGCTCGACAGCCAACGGCACGACGTACACGTCGGTGCCGACCGAGTAGGTGCGGAAGTTGCCGACCGGGCCGTCGTGCGGGGTGACGGTGATCGCCGGCTTGCCGCCCTGCGTCGTCACCGTGACCACGTCACCGGTGACGAGGGTGACCCGTGCCGCCTTCGACGACGGGGGTACGGCGGCGGTAACCTCGCCGCCGGGCGCCGGCGGCTTGCCGTGCGCGCTTGCGCCGACGGTCGCGACGAGTGTCGCGGCGAGCGCGACGCCGAGCAGCGTCGATCTTCTGGTTCGCATTGACCTGGCCCTCCTTCTGCCGATACCTGAGGTTCGTACCGGTGGGGCAAAGCTTCGTGAAGGCGGGGGCGACCGCGCTACGGCTGCGCCTGGCGAACACTGGACATGTCAGGTCGCCGCCACAGTGATCGGCGGGTGCAGATGCATCGCTACCGCCCCGTGACCACCGTCGGCTGGCGCGCCGACGACCGGCGCGGCGGGGCGCTAAGGGCGTGGATCCCGCCCGCGGGGTGGCGGCGGCGGGGTCGGTTCGCTGGGGCGGACCCGCCAGGAGACGGCGTCCGTCGCGGCGATCCCGGCGAGGATGACGACGGCCACCACGGCGATCAGGATTGGCGGAAGGAACGCCACCACGGGCGCCAGCGCGACCAGCAGGAGCAGCCCGATCACCCGGGACAGGGCGACCCGGCTGAAGGACAGGTAGTCGAGTCGGGCCCGGCCGGCCAGGTAGATCGCCGGTCCGCAGAGGATGACGGCGGACCAGGCGAGGTTGGGCCCGGCGAACGGGTGGGTGATGATGATTTCGTCGCCGACCGAGCTGAGCACGATGCCTGCGGCCATGAGCAGGTGGGCGTACGAGGCGGACCGGCTGAACACCGCCGGCGTGGTGCTCGCCGCGATCACGGCCGGGAGCAGCAGCCCGGCCCGGTAGAAGTAGATCCGCCACAGCAGCGTGGTGATGGCGAACGTCAGCACGAACGCGATCACCCGGTCCCGCTCGAAGCCGAGCCCGGCGAACTGTCCGCCGGCCGCCAGGATCGACTCACCGAACGCGACGATCATGATCTGCTGGTAGCGCTCGGCGAGATGCTCCGCGGAGACCGCCTGCGTGGTGATCCGGGCCGGACCGAGCTTGGGCAGCCGGAAGTCCAGCCGACTCATGACGTACCCGAGGACGGCCGCGACGAGCCAGATCACCACCCGGGTGTTGCCGTCGGTGAGCGCGCCCGCGATCCACAACACTCCGGAGATGCAGGACCAGATGAACTGCTGGAGGGAGCCGATCGTCACCTCCTGGCCGTGCATCGCGACCGTGACGAACAGGGCGCGGCCGACCTGGATGAGGACGTAGGCGGCGGCGAAGATCATGCCGTCCTCGGCGAACGCCTCAGGCACCGCGCCCGCCATGATCAGGGTGCCGAGCATGATCGGGATGATCACGAGCTGGATCGCGGGCTGCGCGGGGTTGAGGCGGTTGGTGGTCCAGGCGGTGAAGACCCAGACCCACCAGAACGCGGCGAGCAGGATCCCGGTGTGCAGCGCGCCGAGCCAGGTGAGGTCGCTGAACAGGGTGTGGGACAGCCGGGTCAGCGCGAAGACGAAGATCACGTCGAAGAAGAGCTCGACGTAGGTGGCGCGCTGGGGCTCGGCGTGATCCCTCAGGAGGTCGCGCGGGTTGCCGGCGGTCATCGGCACGCCCGTTCCGTCGGTTCTGCGCAGCCTGCCATCAGTCGTACCGTGCGCCGCGCCGCCGTCGGCCTGGCTCACGCCGACGCATGTCGAACACCCGCGCCTCCCGCTCTCCGCAACCACTGCGGCGACATGCATGCCGGGTGGGTTGGCCTGTCCGGTCCTGTGCCGCGCGTCGACGGCCGAGTCCGGCGCGCCGGTCGAGGGGAAGTGCAGGTCACCCGGGGCAGGTCAGAAGGGTGTGACGTCCGACCGGAGGGCCTGCCGGTCAGGGTACATCGGACGGATCGGCCGGCACGGCGCGATTGACAGCATCCGATGGCTCGGCGTCGGGGAGGGTGGGAGCGTCGGTGGGGTAGAGGCCGGCGACGAAGCCGTACACCTGGTCGCCGGACCGGGGGATCTGGGCGAACCGGCGGGCGAGTTCCTGGACCTGCGCCCAGAAGTTGCGTACCTCCTCGACGGGAATGCGGGCGTGCACGAGAGTGCACCGCAGGTCGTCGGCCGCGTGGGCGGCAGCCGACTCGGCGGTCGCCTCCGCGAGCCCGTTGATGGCGGCCACGACCTGCTTGTCCTCGCTGCGGCTGAGCACGCCGACGTAGAACGTACGGGCGACCCGGCCGTAGTACCGCTCCTCGATCGCCCGAACGCGGCGGGTGCGGACCACGCGCAGGAGACCGACGTCGACGAGAAGGTTCACGTGGTAGGCGACGCTGCTCTTGGGGCGGTCGACCGCCTGGGCCATCTCGGTGACCGTGGCGGCCCGCTCGAGGAGCAGTTCCAGGAGAGTGGCGCGCAGCGGGTCGGCCAGCGCCCGCAGCTGCTCAGGCGCGGTGACCACGAGCATCTCGTCGAGGTCGTAGTCCGGGATCCGCTCATTGACCGACATTTCTCGACCGTTCTAAGATTATGGATCGTTTGATCCTCGCCGTCCGATGTCAGGAGTGTAGAGATGGCCGAAGTCGTGCTGTTCCACCACGTGCAGGGGCTCACCGACGGGATGCGCGCGTTCGCCGAGCAGTTGCGCGCCGGCGGACACACGGTGCACACGCCGGACCTGTTCGACGGCGAACGACCGGCGACCCTCGAGGACGGGCTCGCGCTGACCCGGCGTATCGGAGGTGAGGTGCTCGACGAGCGCGCCGACCGAGCCGTGGCCGACCTCCCCGGGGAGCTGGTCTATGCCGGCTTCTCCCTCGGTGCCGGCACGGCCCAGCGGATGGCCCAGACCCGGCCCGGCGCGCGCGGCGCGCTGCTCTACGAAGCCTGCCTTCCGATCACCGGCGAGTGGGCCGTCGGGCCGTGGCCCACCGGGGTCCCGGTGCAGATCCACGGCATGGACAAGGACCCGTTCTTCGCGCTGGAGGGCGACATCGACGCCGCACGGGAGCTGGTCGCGACGGTCGGAGCCGACCTGGGCGAGCTGTGCGTCTACCCGGGCGACCAGCACCTGTTCGCCGACAGCTCGCTGCCGTCGTACGACGCGGAGGCGACGGCGCTGGTGGTGCGGCGATCGCGGCAGTTCCTCGACCGGGTGGGCTGACCCGCGACGGGCTCAGCCCTGCCCGCCCCGGCACAGGGTCGACGGACCGTCGGGCGCGCTGTCCCGGTACGCCTCCGAGCCCAGGACCGGCGCGTAACCCAGGTCGCGCCGGGCCGCGTCGAGGTCGAAGACAGCCCGGGTGTTCGCCGAGGTGATGGTGTACGCCCCGAAGCGGACGTCGGCCCACAGCGCGCGGCGTACCGCCTGGCCCAGGTCCGCCGGGCCGAGCCAGGTGTCGAACCAGCCGCGCGTCGGCGGCACGGGACGGCAGCCGCCGAGGCGCAGACAGACCACGGAGAGGGCACCCGAGTCCGCGTACACCCGGGCGGCGGCCTCGCCGAAGACCTTGGTGGCGCCGTAGCGGCAGCACGGGTGGGGTGGCCACGAGTCGCGTATCGGACCGGACGCGGGCCGGGCGGCCGGTGGGCGGTAGCCGCCGAGGACGTGGACGGAGCTGGCGAGCACCACCCGGCGTACGCCCGCCTGCGCCGCCGCCGCCAGGACCCGGGTCGGCACCTCGACGTTGGGGCCGAGCAGCCGGTCCCAGCCCTCGTTCGGCCGCGGGTTCCCGGCCAGGTGCACGACCGCGTCCACCCCGGCGCAGAGCCGCTCGGCGAACCCCCGGTCGGCGAGGTCGCCGGGCACCACCTCCGCCGGCCCGACCGGCTGCGGGGCGCGCAGGTCGGTCAGCCGCAGCTCGTGTTCTCCGGCGAGTTGCGGCAGGAGCAGCCCGGCCACCCCGCCGGCCGCGCCGGTCACCAGTACCCGCATCCCGGTCACCAGTTCGTGAAGGAGCCGTCGCGGCGGTGGTAGACCGGCAGCGGGGCCGGACCGCCGGGGTCGAGCCGGCGGGCGGCGGCGAGGTCGAGCTCGATGCCGAGGCCGGGCCGCTCCGCCGGCCTGATCCGGCCGGGAGTCAGCACGGGACCGGCGGTCAGCACCGGCGAGGGCGGGAACTCGGGCCACGGCTGCTCCTGGACGGAGACGTTGGGCAGGACCAGGTTCAGGTGTGCGGAGGCGGCGGCGGTGACCGGGCCGAGCGGGTTGTGGGTGGCCAGGTTGATGTGGTGGACCTCGGCCATCGCCGCGATCTTGCGGGCCTCGGTGAGCCCCGTGTTGGCCACGTCGACGCGGGCGTGGTCGATCAGCTCACCCTCGATCAGCGGCCGGAACTCCCACTTCGTGCCGAGCTGTTCACCCGCCGCGAGCGGGACCGCGGTGCGCCGGCGCAGCATCCGGTAGCCGTCGAGGTGTTCGCTGCGCAGCGGGTCCTCGACGAAGTACGGCCGCAACGGCTCCAACTCCCGGCACAGCGTCACGGCCTGCGGGGGCTCCAACCGGGTGTGTACGTCGAGCAGCAGCTCGACGTCGTCGCCCAGCGCGGCGCGGAGCCGTTCCACGGTGGCGACGGTGTGCCGCAGGGCGCTCCGCTGGTCGTACTCGCCGTCGGCGTCCGGGCTGTTCGCCGGCACCCGCAGGTACCGCCATCCGGCCGCCACGAGCCGCTCGGCCTCGGCCACCGTCGCGGCCGGGTCCCTGGCGTCGCCGACGCGGACGTGCACATAGCATTCGACGTGGTCCCGGGAGGCGCCGCCGAGCAGTTGGTGCAGCGGCACGCCGAGCGTCTTGCCCCGCAGGTCCCACAGCGCCACGTCGATCGCGGCGAGCACGGCGGCGAGCACCCCGGTCGCCGGGAAGAACCCCGACCGGGAGAGAAACTGCCAGAGGTGTTCGATCCGGCTCGGGTCGGCGCCCTCCAGTTGCTCGGCGAAGTCCTCGACCGCGCCGCGGACGGCCCGCCAGCGGGAGCGCATGCCGACCTCGCCGACGCCGTACCCGCCGGAGTCGGTGTGCACGACCACCAGCAGCATGGCGCTCGTGTCCTGCGGCACGGTCAGCAGCTCCAGGTGAGTGATCTTCACGCCGCCCCCCAGGTGTGCGCCGGCGCCGCGTCGATCCCGACCTCGACGGCGAAGATCCGGCCGCTGTCCGGCGCCGCGCGCCGGGTCGCCTCGTCCAGCCCGATCCAGGCCGTCGTCACCACGAGGGTGCCGGCGACCAGGCAGACGGCGGTCGGCCGGGGCACCGGCAGCCGCACCCGGGCCAGCGGGGTGCCGTCCGGGGCGAAGCGGCGGACGCACCAGCCGTCCCACATCGCGACCCAGAGGCATCCCTCGGCGTCGACGCAGAGCCCGTCGGGGGTGGCGTCGTCGCAGTCGACGAGGACCCGCGGGTCGCCGGCCTCGCCGGCCGCCGGGTCGTAGCGGTAGCCGGTGAGTCGCCGGCGCCGGCTGTCCACGTGGTACATCGTCTCCCCCGCCGGATCGAACCCGAGCCCGTTCGCGCAGCCGATGCCGTCCAGCACCGTCGCCACCGAGCCGTCCGGCTCCAGCCGGTAGAGCGCGCCGGACCAGGGTTCCGCGCCGCCCAGGATCTGGCTTCCGGCGAGGAACCGGCCGTACGGGTCGCAGCCGCCGTCGTTCATCTGGGTACGCGGCGCGGCGACGTCACCACCGAGCGGACGTACCGTGCCGTCGGCCGAGACGTGCCGGAATCCCCGCCCGGCCGCCACGACCCAGCCCGCGCCGGCGGCGGCGAGCGGCGCCACGGCCCCGGCCGCAGCCCCGACGTCGTGCCCGGCCAGCACCTCGATCCGGTCGCCGCCGAACCACCCCCGCCACAGCCGACCGGCGCGGATGTCCACCCAGAGCAGTTCACCGGTACGCGGATCCAGCCGCGGCCCCTCGCCGAGTTCGTAGCGCTCGGCGGACACGGGGCGCGCGAGCAGGGTGTCAGGACTTGACGGCACCGGCGATCCCCTCCACGAACGTACGCTGCAGGAACAGGAAGATCGCGATGATCGGCAGCAGGCTGATCGTCGCCGCGGCGGCCAGTCCGCCCCAGTCGGTGGCCTCCTGGCCGAAGAAGCTGTACATGCCGACGCCGAGCGTGCGCAGCTCCGGCCGACCCAGGGTGAACACCAGCGGGATGAAGAAGGCGTTCCAGGCCGCCATGAAGTTGAACAGCGCCACGGTGCCGATCACCGGCTTGGCCAGCGGCAGCATGATCCGGAAGAAGATGCGCGGGTAGCCGGCGCCGTCGATCCGGGCCGCGTCCTCCAGTTCCTGCGGCATGCCGGCGAAGTACCCCATGAACAGCAGGATGGGTACGACGTGCGCCGGCCCGGCGGTGGCCAGCACCGCACCGAGCAGCCCGTTGCTCAGCCCGAGCCCGTCGACCAGCTTGAAGATCGGAATGATCGTGTAGCCGTGCGGGATGAACATGGTGGCGACGAGCAGCCCGACGATCACCTTCTTGCCGGGCAGGTCGCCCCGGCCGAGGGCGTACCCGGAGGTGGCGGAGACCAGCAGGACGATGGCCACGGTGGTGACGGAGAAGACGACCGTGTTGGACAGGTAGGTACCGAAGTGCGCCGTGTCCCAGGCCCGGGTGAAGTTGTCGAAACTCCACTCCTTCGGCAGCACCGAGAGCCCGCCGAGGAAGACCTCCCGCTCCGACTTGAAGGCCGTGGAGACCATCCAGACGAAGGGGTAGATCCAGACCAGGCAGAGCGGGACCAGCAGCAGGTGCCAGAGGTGCATCCGACGCATCAGCGGCTCCCCTTCAGGTACTGCCGGCGCAGCAGCGGTGCCTGCAGTGCCGTCATCACCAGCGTGATCACCCCGAAGACGACGCCGGCGGCGCAGGCGAAGCCGTAGCGGGGCGCGTTGAGGTCGGGGTTGAAGGCGTACCGGTAGATGTAGGTGGCGACCACGTCGGTGGCGTAGTTGGGGCCGGCCTGTGTCATCGCCTGCACCAGGTCGAACGGGTTCATGCTCTTCTGGAAGGTGAGCAGCAGGATCACCACGCCGATCGGGGCGATCACCGGGAGGGTGACATGCCGCAGCGTCTGGCGCCCGTTCGCGCCGTCGACCTTCGCCGCCTCGTACAGGTCCTCGGGGACGGTCTGCAGCGCGGCGAGCCAGTAGACGAGGGTGATGCCGAAGCCCTTCCACACGTCGACCGCCATGACCGTCGGCAGGGCCGACGACTCGGACAGGAAGCTCACCGGCGAGTCGACGATCCCGGCGGAGCGCAGCACCTCGTTGACGAACCCGCCGGCCGGGTCCAGCAGGACCGCGAAGACGATGCCGACCACCGCCGTGGTGGTCACCACCGGCAGGAACAGGAACAGCCGGTAGAGGTTGCGCCCGCGCAGCCGGCGGCTGTTGAGCAGGATCGCCACGAGCAGCGCCAGCGGCATCTCGACGCAGATCGCGGCCAGGGAGAAGAGGAACGAGTTGCGGAAGGCGTGCCAGAACCGCTCGTTGCCGAGCACCTCGGTGAAGTTGGCGAAGCCGACCCACTCGGTGGCCGGGCCCACCCCGTCCCAGTCGAAGAACGAGTACCACCAGCTCGCCACCATCGGCCAGAGCGTGAAGGCCACGAAGAGCAGCAGCATCGGGGCGAGGAAGACGTACTGCCAGGCGTGCCGGCGCAGCTTGCCGGGGCGGCGCCGCCGGGCGGTGGCGGGAGTGGGCCGGGGTGGCGCCGCCGCCGGTCCGGCGGCGCCCCCCGGGGCGACGGTGGGGGTGCTGGTCACTTCTGGCTCGGGGTGAACGGCTGCAGCGGGTCCCAACCCGGGAAGGTGAGGTCGGCGCGCGAGGCCTGCACCCCCTTGCCCGTCAGGCTCTTGATCTGCTCGTCGATGAAGGCGTCGAGCTTGCCGTTGAGGTTCGCGGCGGCCGGGGCGAAGGCCTGGTTGCGCAGGATGGCCGGCAGGGCGATCTCGGACCACTGGAGATCCTGCTTGCCGCGGATGGCCGCCATCAGCTGCGCGCCGCCCTTGGTGGCGAGGATCGGGTTGGGGATGAGCCGCACGGTCTGCGCGGCGACGTCCATGATCGCCTTTTGGTCCGCGTTGTTCGCCGCCTTGTCCTGCCAGGCGCTCTCCAGGGCGGTCAGGGTGCCGAACTTCTCGTAGTACGCCCGGTGGAACTCCTTGGAGGCGAGGAAGTCCATCACCTTCCACGCCTGCTCCGGGTGCTTGGACTGGGCCGACATGGACCACAGCGGGCTGAAGCTCGCCGTCTGTCCCGAGTAGCCGCCGCGCCCGGCCGCCGGCACGGGCACGGCCGCGATGGTCATGTCGAGCTGCGGGTTCAGCTTGCGGACCTCGTTGATCTGGAACGGAGCGGCGAGGAACATCGCCAGCTCGCCCTTGGCGAACGCGGTGTGCACCTTGCCCGCGTCCGTCCAGGTCTCCCAGCCCGGGGTCATGGTCTTCGCGGCGTGCATCCGCCTGAGCAGGTCGACCGCCGCGGCGAGCGACGGGTGGGTGATGGCCGCCCGGCCGGTGCGCAGGTCGATGCCGTTGTCGATCGAGGCCGGTCCGGCGGTGTGCTGGAGCATGCGGGCCAGGACGCTCTTGCTCCACGGGCCGGCGAAGCCGAACGTCCTGCCCCCGCCGGTGCGGGTGATCGCGGCGGCGGCCTGCTCCAACTCCTCCCACGTCTTCGGGGCGGCGGTGACCCCGCCCGTCTTCGCGGCGGTGTTGTTCACCAGGAGGAACCGCACCACGGACCACTTTCCCCAGACCAGCGGCAGCGTGTAGAGCTTGCCGTCGCGGTGCAGACCGGACGTGGCGGGGTCGAGGCTGCCCTCGGGGAACCGGGCCTTGAACTCGTCGGTGACGTACTGGTCGAGCGGCGCGATCCAGCCGCGCTCGAAGATGCGGTCGAAGCCCTGGTCCTGGGCGCGGAAGACGTCCGGCGCGTTGCCCTGCTGGAAGCTGAGCTCGATGGCGTTGATCTGCTGGTCGCTCGGGTTCTCGATGACCTGGACCTTGATGCCGGGGTTCTTCTCCTCGAACAGGTCGAACTGTTCGCGGTAGAACTGGGAGGCGCCGGAGGGGTCGGGCACCAGCATGACCTTGATCGTCACCGTGTCCCCACTGGACCCGTCGCCGCTGCCGACCAGGTTGCACGCGGTGGTCAGCCCGCCCGCCGCGGTCGCGGCCGCACCCACGCCCAGGATCCGCAGCAAGGACCGGCGGGTGAGCTCTGGTTGCTTCATGTCCTACTCCTGTTCGATCACCGGTTGGCGGAGCCGCTCGGCCAACGAGGGCGAGGCTTCGGTCTGTTTCGTCGCGGTGAAGAGCGTGTTGAGGACAGTAGCTTCACCTACCACCTCGTGCAATAGGCATCCGCTATGTGGGTCAGCTACGCACGGAGGCGGTGAGCTGCCCCGAGACCGCCGCCGCCGCGTCGCGCGGCTCGCAGGGCGCCAGGAACGCCGCCGCCAGGCATGCATGCCCCTTCCAGTACGCACCCTTGACACCGACATTGATTGCATTAACTATCCATTTCATGGATGTGAAGCCCACAGTATCGAGGCGGCATCGTTCTGTACTCACCCTCTTCCTCGCCCTCGCGGCGCTGGTGCTGCCCTCCGGGGCGGCCGTCGCGGCACCGACCACCCAGGACCAGGCTCCCTTCGCCACCCCGTTGCGCGAGACGGACAAGCCCGACCTGCGGATCCGGCAGGTGGCCACCATCGAGGGCGACCACCACCGGATGATCTTCCACCACGCCACCTGGCGCGGCGGGCAGACGTACCTGCGGGACATCCTGGTCCGCACCCCCGGCGGCTGGCTGCCCGTCACCGACGCCGAGCGACGCTTCGACGAGCAGTGGCTCGTGCTCAGCGGCGCGAACGGCACACCGACCGACTACTACAGCTCCATGAACCCCGGCTGGGTCGGCTTCACCGGACTCCGCGCCGTCGACAGTCGCACCGTCGAGCTGCGCACCGGGGCGCCCGGGGCGTACGAACTGACCGTCCGCTGGTCGGTCGCGGGCGACAACCCCGAGGCGTCGTGGACCCTGACCGCCCGCCGCGCCGACAACTTCGTCGTGGGCTACCAGTCCCTGGACGTCACCGCCTTCGGCGACGTCGACGAAGTGCTCTGCGGCAGCCGCCAGCACGCCCGCGTCGTCTACGGCGCGGAGGCGCTCAGCGCCTGGGAGCTGATGGCGCCGGTCTGCCTGATGGAACGGACCGTCGCGGGACAGCAGGTGACCAGCGGGGGTCTACGCACCCGCCGAGGTGATCCCGTTCGAACACCAGCGCGAGGTCGGCGCGGACGGGCAACCGTTCGGGATGAGCCTGCGCAACGAGAACGGCGGCATCCAGCCGATCGCCTTCGCGCCGCAGGTCGGCCGGCACTCGCCACTCGAGGCCGGACAGCAGCACCGGTTCACGTTCGGCGTCTACGCCCGGCCCGCGACCATGTACCAGGCGTACACGCAGTTGACGCGCGACGAGTACGACTACAGCGCATACCGGCAGAACATCTACGACACCTCGCTGACCGGGACGGTGCACAACCTGGTCGACCTGACCATGCGGGACACCGAGGCCGACGACAGCGAGACCTACCAGCGCTCCCTGTCGGGCTGGTGGGACCGGGCGAAGGGCTTCGTCGACACCGAGAACGACCGGGCGGTGCGCACCGCCACCAGCGGCGTCCTGCTGGGCGCCTACTACCTGACGGGGGACCGGGAGCTCTACGACAAGCGGGCGCGGCCGTCCCTGGAGTACCAGGTGTCCCGCAACAACATCGGTTGGACCCCGATCAAGCAGAACCCGGTCTACGGCGACACCAACGCCTGGCGCGTCGGCAGCGTGGCCGGGGACGCCTCCACCCTCGTGCCGCTCTACCAGCAGACCCGGGGCCAGGTGGCCGGCCTGCACGAACTGGCCCTGAAGTCGATCGAGGAGCGGGTCCGCAAGGACAGCCGGACACCGGTCAGCACCCCGCTCGCGGCGTGGCGGCTCACCGGCAACCCGGCGTACCTGGCGGAGGCGAAGGCCGAGGCCGACCGCTACGTCACCGCCCAGATCGACCCGCCGTACACGACGAACATCGCCGAGAACGGCTTCCAGTTCAACTACTCGAAGGGCTGGGTGGAGCTGCTGGAGCTGTACGAGGAGACCGGCGAGAAGCGTTACCTGGACGCCGCCTACACCGAGGCGAAGCGGTTCGTCACGCAGACGATGGTGCGCCCGGTGCCCGAGGGCGACATCACCGTCAACGCCGACGGCTGGATCGACGCGCAGGTGGACCGCTGGAACCCTCCCGTGACCTACGACTATCCGAAGAAGGACGTGCCGGCCGAGGAGGTACCGGCCTGGATGGTCTCCACCAACGGCATGACGTTCGAACAGCTCAGCACCTACAAGATCGCCGCAGGTCGGGAGAACCCCGGCGGCGGCCTCGTGATGAACCCGATCTGGGCGCCGTTCCTGCTGCGGCTCGCCGGCCACACCGGTGACGGGCTGCTCGCCGACGTGGCGCACAACCTCGTCGTCGGCCGGTTCACCAACTACCCCGGCTACTACTACCGCGAGTTCACCGCGGCCCAGATGCGCCCGGACTTCCCGCTGACCGGCCCGGCCGGACTCACCTCCATCTACTACCACCACATCCCGGCGCAGCTCGGGCTGGCCATGGACTACCTGATCTCCGAGCAGAGCTACCGCTCGCGCGGCAGGATCAGCTTCCCGGCCGTGTTCGAGACCAACTACGTCTACTTCAAGTACCACGTCTACGGCCATCAGCCCGGCACGTTCTACGGTGAGGACGGCGTCTGGCCGTACCTGCCGAAGGGCATCGTCGACGTCGCCGACCCGCAGCTCAACTGGGTCACCGGGCACGGCAACAAGAGCCTCTACCTCAGCCTGACCAACGAGGCGACGGGCACCTCCCGCAGCGTCGTGCGCTTCGACCCGAAGGTCAGCGGGGTACGGCCCGACCGGGCGTACCAGGTCGAGGTCATCCGCGACAACGGTTCCCGCAGCGTCACCACGATGCGCGGGGCGACCCTGCCGGTCACCGTCTCCGGCCGGGGAATCACCGCGCTGGTCGTCCGCGATGTGTCGGTGCCGAACGTCGGGCACCAGGTCGGCGGCGACCAGGCCGACGCCGGGCCGGACAGCTACCACTTCGACGACGCGAGCCCGATCGGGACCGCCCGGGGCATGCTGCTGACCCGGCCGGACCGCGGCGGCTACGACGCCTACGTGCAGGCGGCGACCGAGGCGCCCGCGACGCTGCACTGGTCGGCCGACGGCGGCACCACCTGGCACGAGCAGGCGGACCGGATCTACCCGAACGAGTGGACGATCCCCGTCGAGGGCCTCGACACGTCGTTCCGGTACCGGATCAGCACCGAGGCCGCCCGGACCGGCGACGCGACCCTGCGCCTGCCGCCGGCCGTCACCGGCCGCTGCCCACCCGGAACGACGGTCTGCGGTGCGGCCACCCCCGCCTCGCCCGACACCACGCCCGGCGACACCGTGGGACTCGCCGTGACCGTCCGCAACGACGGCTCCGCCACCCTCACCGACCCGGCGGTCACGCTGGACCTCCCGGCGGGCTGGTCGGCCCGGCCGGAGGGCACGCAGCCGTCCACC
The DNA here is from genome assembly GCF_040639595.1 of Micromonospora sp. NPDC023814. NCBI lineage: Bacteria > Bacillati > Actinomycetota > Actinomycetes > Micromonosporales > Micromonosporaceae > Micromonospora > Micromonospora sp. NPDC023814. Next base: position 45,053 of record NZ_JBFAAF010000047.1, on the reverse strand, counting down.
GTGCCGGCCGGGACCGCGGCCACCTGGCGCTACGAGCTGACCGTCGCGCCCGACACCGCCGCCGGCCGGGTGGCGCTCAACGGCACCGTGAGCTGGCGCGGTGGCGAGGCGGCGCTCGCGGCCGGACGGCTCACCGTCCGGCCCCCGACCCGGCTGAGCGCCCTCGTCGCGGCGCCGGCGGAACTCGCGGAGCCGGGCGACGCGACCACGGTCACCGCCAGCGTGCTCAACGTCGGCCCGGCCACCGCCCGGGGCACGCTGCGCCTGACGCCACCGGCCGGATGGACGATCACGCCGGCGAGCGTGCCGTACGAGGTCGGCGCCCGCGGGGAACACGCGTACACCTTCACCCTCACCTCCCCGTCCAGCGCGGAACGCGACCGGGCGTACCAGGTGACGGCGGCGCTCGACGGCGGCGCCGCGACCACGGCGCAGGTACGGATCGCCAGCGAGGATGTCGTCGTCACCACGCAGGACATCCGTCCCCGGTACACGGAGACCGGTGAGTGGCTCGCCAGCGGCCTCGCCGGGTACAACGGCACCCAGTCGCGCTTCAGCGCGGAGGGCAAGCTCGGCGGCACCGCCACCTGGCGGCCGGCCCTGACCGAGGCCGGGTGGTACGAGGTCGCCGTCTGGTACCCGTCCAACGCCGACACCACCAGGAAGGCCGACTACCTGGTGCGGCACCGCGACGGGGAGACGCCGGTCCGGGTCGACCAGCAGCAGGACGCGCGCAGCTGGCGGGTCCTCGGGACCTTCCCGTTCGCCGCCGGCGAGGACGGCTTCGTCCGGATCACCGTCGACGACCCGGCCTTCCACCGGGTCAGCGCCGTCCGGTTCCGACCGGTGGATCCGGCCATGGTGCAGCCCCGGATCACCGGGCTCTCCGCCGACGCGGTGGCGGCGCCGGGGGGCAGCACCACGGTCACGGCCACCATCACCGCGACCGCCCTGGCGGGCGCGAGCGGCTGCGCCGCTATCGGCCTGCCGGAGGGATGGAGCAGCACCCCTGCGTCCGTCCCGGTCGCGCTGGCACCGAACGCCGCACAGCAGGTGAGCTTCACGATCACGGCTCCGCCCGGCGCGAGCGTCGGCGCGCTGCACGAGGTGGCCCTGCACGTGGCCGGGGCGGTCGGGCGGACGGCGGTACCCGTCGGGACGCCGGACCCGGCGGCGGCGGTCGTCGTCGACGACGGCCAGGACGGCTACACCGAGACGGGCGGCTGGACCGCCAGCACGCTCAAGGGGTACGCCGACAGCACCACCCGCGTCGCCGGCGGCGGCACGGGCGCCGTCGCCACCTGGCGGCCCCCGCTGCCGGCCGGCGCCTACCGGGTCAGCGTGTGGTATCCGACGAACTCCACCACCACCAGCGCGGCCACCTACCGGGTGGCGCACACCGCCGGCACCGACACCCGGACGGTCGACCAGACCAAGGACGCCGGGCAGTGGCGGGTGCTGGGCGCGTGGCACCTCGACCCGGCGACCGCCACGGTGAGCCTGTCGGCGCAGCAGGTCGGCCATCACCGGGCCGACGCCGTCCGGTTCGAACCGGTCGTCCCGGCGCGGACGCCGGGCTGCTGACCAGGGTGCGGGCCGCCGGTCGTGACGGTCGGCGGCCCGCACCGCCACGCGATGTATGATCCGTAATCTGGATTACACTCCTACGCTTTGAGGGATGGGCAGAATGCCACGCTCCACCACCCGCGAGGTCGGCGGCGGCACGCAGAGTGTCGAGCGCGCGCTGTCGCTGCTGCGTGCGTTCACCGAGGAGCACCCGGAGCGGCGTGTCTCCGAGCTGGTCCAGCTCACCGGGCTGGGCCAGTCGACGGTCTCCCGTCTGGTCGGGACGCTGGAGGCGCTCGGCTTCGTCACCCACGACCAGCGCAGCGGCCTCTACCGGATCGGGCCGACGGTGGTGGGGCTGGCGGGCGTCGCGCTCAACCAGTCGGCGGTGCACCGCCAGTCCCGGCAGATCGCCCAGGACCTCGCCGGCGAGTTGGGCCTCGGCGCCAACATCGCCGAGCGCCACGGCACCGAGCTGTTCTACCTCTGCAACTTCGAAGGCCGGCTCGCCCCCCGCTCGTTCACCCTGGTCGGCCGCCGGGGCCCGCTGCACGCGACCGCCCTGGGCAAGGCGCTCCTGTCGGACCTGACCGCCGAGGAGATCGAGTCCCTGATCGGGACGCGCTATCCGGCGTACACCCCGAAGACCGTCGCCGACCTCGACGGGCTGCTCGCCGCGATCGGCGAGGGACGACGGCGCGGCTACGCCACCGAACTGGAGGAACTGGCCTTCGGCCGGGCCTGCCTGGCCGCGCCGATCCGGGACCGCTCGGGCAAGGCCGTGGCTGCCCTGTCGGTCTCCGGCCCGCTCTCGGCGATGGACCTACCGAGCCGCCAGGACGAACTGGCCATGAAGGTCATCGAACAGGCCGACCAGATCTCCACCGGACTCGGCTACCACGCCAGCGCCGCCCCGCTCTCCGCCGTCGTCTGACGGCGGGAGCCCGTCCACCCGTCGACGGCGGAACCGTCTCACCCGGGTTCGGCGCCGCCGACGGCCCGAGGCGGCAGCGAGGCGAAGCCTCGCGCGGCGACCAGGGCGACCAGCGCCGCCGGGGCGCTGGGCAGGAAGAAGGGGACGGCGACGGGTACGGCGACGAGCATCGCCAGGACCAGCAACGTCACCGTCGCACCCAGGCCGAGCGTCCACAGCGGAGTGCGCGCGGCCGTGAGCGCGGCGATCCGCCAGGCGGTGGTGGTCGGCACGTCGAAGTGGGCCAGCACCGGGGGCAGGTACGCCAGCACCGTCAGATACCCCAGCCCGAGCACGGCCACCGCGCCGGCGAGCGGAGTGCCCCGCGCGGCGAGCAGGTAGAACGCGAACACCCACACGGTCAGCAGCGGCAGGCCCAGCCGGACCTGCGAGCGCCCGAACTCCGCCCGCCAGTGCCGCCAGAAGTCGCGCCACGGCTGCGGATGCCCGCCCCGCTGGTAGTCCCGCAACAGCGCGAAGAGCGCCACGGTGGCCGGTGACACGCCGGCGACCACGCCGCCGGCGAGCACCCCGGCCAGCCACAGCAGGTTCAGCCCGGCCAGTCGCGGCGGCCAGTCGAGCAGCCGGTAGAGGCGGGCGTACCGGCCGCCGGTCGGCACCTGCGGGTTGGTCACGGGGCCAACTCGGCCAGACGCTGCCGCAGGTCGGCCCGGGCGTAGGCGGCGGGCGACGCGATCGACAGTCCGCCGTCGACCGGCAGCACCACCCCGGTGATGCCGCTGGCGGCGTCGGAGGCGAGGAAGTGCACCGCCGCGGCGACCTCCTCGGGGCGCAGCGTCCGCCCGATCGGGTAACCCCCGGCGGCGTCGGGCAGCCGCTCGGCACCGACGATGCCCGGGGCCACCGCGTTGACCCGGATCCCACGCGCGCCGTAGTCCAGCGCGACCTGGCGCACGAGGGCCTCCACCGCGCCCTTGGCCGCGGCGTAGGCGGCCACCCAGGGTGCGGCCAGGAACGCGTTCACCGAGGAGACGGCGACCACCGCCCCGCCGGCCGGCAGCAGCGGCAACGCCGCGCGCAGCGGGAAGAAGAGCGTGTCCAGGCAGCCCGTCAGGGCGGCCCGCCACTGCTCGTCGCTGGTGCGGTGGGCCGGCGCGATGGGCATCGCCCCGGCGGCGGCGACCAGCACGTCCAGCCCGCCCAACCGCTCCCGCGCCGCCTCGACGGCGGCGGCGGCCCCGGCGGCGGTGGAACAGTCGCCGGTGAGGTCGGCGACCAGGCTCGGTTCGCCCGCCGGTTCGAGGCCGTAGCCGACGACCCGGTCACCGGCGGCGGCGAAGCGGGCCGCGATGGCCCGGCCGATCGGGGTCGAGGCGCCGACCAGCAGTACGCGCCTCACTCCGCACCCCAAGTGCTGAACCGGGCGATTGCCTCGACATCCACCGAGACCCCCAGCCCGGGGCCGGTGGGCAACGGGATCGCGGTCGGCGTCGGCTCGATCGGCACGGTGAGGATGTCGTTGACCCGGTCGAAGAGGGTCGGGTGCCACTCGAAGGCGACCAGGTTCACGCAGGCGGCCGCGACGTGCAGACCCGCGGCGAGGGCCAGCCCGAGCCCGGCCGAGTGGTGCGGGGCCACCGGCAGGTGGTGGGTCTCGGCGTACTGGGCGATCGCCAGCCCCTCGGTGATCCCGGTCCGTCCGATGTCCGGTTGCAGCAGGCCCGCGGCCCGGGCCGTCACGAACGGCTGGAACTCCCAGCGGTGCCGCAGGCTCTCCCCCAGCGCCACCGGCACGTCGACGCGCGCGGCCAGGTCGGCGTGGCCGGCGACGTCCTCGAAGGCCAGTGGCATCTCCAGGAACCAGCCGTCCCGGTCGGCCAGGCCACGGCCGAGCCGGACCGCGTCGGCCAGGCCGTAGACGCCGTGCACGTCCACGGCTACCTGAAGGTCGGGGTGGACCTGGCGCAGCGCCGCCACGGTCGCCAGGTCGGCGTCCACGCCGTACCCGAGACCGAGCTTGACCCGCCGGACCCCCTGCCCGACCCAGTCCCGGGCCTGCGCGACCCGGTCGGCGTCGGTGCGGCCGGGCAGCCCGGAGACGTACGTCGGGACCGCGTCGTGGAACGCGCCGCCGAGCAGTTCGACGACCGGGCGGTCGGCCAGCTTGCCGGCGAGGTCCCACAACGCGATGTCCACGGCCGCGATCGCGTCGGCCTGGTGGCCGCCGAGGTGCCCCCGCTCGCGCATCAGCTCGCCGAGCCGGTGGCGCAGCGGGCGCACCCGGCGCGGATCCGCGCCGAGCAGCACCGGTGCCAGAAGCCTGCGGACGATTTCGCCGGGCACCTCGGGGGCGACCGGGGCGAGTGCCTCCCCCCAGCCGGTCGTGCCGTCGTCGGCGGTCAGCCGGACCACGAGGGTCTCCCGCTGGTTGCCGTAGACGCTGGGCCAGGGCGGCCGGGTGGCGTAGGCGCGGGGCGCGCCGTCCGGGCGGCCCAGCGCCAGGGGATAGACGTCCACCGAGACGATCTTCGTCATGGCGATCAGCCTCTCACGGCCGCCAGGCCGGCAGCCGGGCGTGGCGCAGTATCGCGTCGAGCGCGGCGCGGCTACCGGCGTCGAGCGGCACGGCGGGGTCGCGCACGAACGCGGACCCGATGATGCCCCGGTGCACCAGCACCTCCTTGTGCACCGCCCAGGCCAGGCGGGGTTGCAGGCCGAACCGGACCAGCGGGAGCAGCCGGTTGAACGCGACGTGGGCCGCCTCCTGCCGGCCGGCCCGCCAGTCCGCCAGGATCGGCGCGAGCAGGTCGGTGAACTCGCAGGCCGGCATCGTGCCGACGGCGCCGCGGGCGTACTCCTCGAGCACGAAGAAGGCGTTCTGGCCGCCGAGCACGTCGAACTCGCCGTCGGTCGCGGTCACCACCTCCCCCACCTTCGGCGCGGTGGGCTGGGTCTCCACCTTCACCGACTCGACGCCGGGCAGCTTGCTCAGCTCCACGATCAGGGCGACGGGCATCGTCACCCCGGTCGCCGCCGGCGCGTCCTGCACCATCACGTGCGACCCGCTCGCCTCGGCGACGCCGGCGTAGAACTCGACGAGTTGCCCGCCGGCGGGCTTGGCCAGGTACGGGGGCAGGACCATCAGGGCGTCCGCACCCCCGTCCCGCGCCGCCAGGGCCAGTTCGACGGCGGTGGCCGTGCTGGTGCCGTTGATCCCGGCGACCAGCGGCACGTCCGGGCCGGCGACCGCCCGGGTCTCGGTCAGGATCGTGGCCCGCTCGGCAGCGGTGAGCGCGAACCCCTCGCTGGCCATGCCGAAGACGGCGAGCCCGTCCGCGCCGGCCGCGAGTTGGAACTCCACCAGCCGGCGCAGGCTCGGCACGTCCAGTGCGCCGGCGTCGTCGAACGGGGTGGCGAGGATGGGGACCAGCCCGCGTACGCGGGCCCGGGGCTCGAGGGTGCTCAACTTTCCTCCGCGAGGGCGCTGACAGTGGGCAGGTCCACCTCGACGCCGAGGCCGGGTCCGGCCGGTACGGCGAACCCGTCCGGCCCGCCCGGCAGCGGTGCGGTGAGGATCCGCTGCCCGACGTCGGTGGTGGTGGGTTGGTACTCGAAACAGCTCAGGTTCTCCACGGCGGCGCTGACGTGCAGGCCGGCGGCGAGCGCGACACCGAGCCCCACCGAGTGGTGCGGCGCGGTCGACAAGTGGTGCGCTGCGGCCAGCTCGGCGATTGCCATCGCCTCGGTGATGCCGGTGCGGGCGACGTCCGGCTGGACCAGGCCGACGGCCCGCTCCCGCAGCCAGGGCAGGAACTCGTACCGGTGACGCATCGCCTCGCCGACGGCGACCGGCAGGTCCGTGCGGCGGGCGAGTTCGGCGTGGCCGGCCAGGTCCTCCGGCGCCAGCGGCGCCTCAAGGAAGTCGACCCCGCCGATGGCGGCCAGTCCGCGAGCCAACCGGATCGCGGCAGCCAGGTCGTACGTCCAGTGCGCGTCCACGGCGAACCGCACCTGCGGCGCGGCGGCCCGCACCGCCTTCACGGTGGCCAGATCGGCCGCCACCCCCTTCCCGAGGTGCAGCTTGATCCGCTCGACGCCCTTCGCCGCCCACTCAACAGCCAGCGCCGCTCGCCCCGGGTCGTCCCGCTTGGGCAGCCCGGAGACGTACGTCGGGACGTGCTCGCGGAACGCGCCGCCGAGCAGCTCGTGCACGGGCAGCCCGGCCAGCCGTCCCGTCAGGTCCCAGAGCGCGATGTCGACGGCGGCGAGCGCGTCGCCCTGGTGCCCGCCGAGGTGTCCCCGCTCCCGCATCAGGTCGCGCAACCGGGTGCTGAGCAACCGCACCCGGCGCGGGTCGGCCCCGATCAGCGTGGGCGTCAGGAGCCGGCGCACCACCTCCGCGGGGACCTCCGGCGCCACCGGTGCGAGGGCCTCGCCCCAGCCGCTGACGCCCGACTCGGTGGTGAGCCGGACCAGCAGCGTCTCGAAGCGGGGCGAGTAGATGCTGCGCCACGGGGGTCGCACCGCGTAGCCGGACGGGGCCGGGCCGGAGGACTTGTCGGGCGGTCCGAGGTACTGCTCGGGGTTCGGGAGTTTGAGGACGAAACAGTCCACCGCTGCGATCCGTGGCCGGGTCATCGCCACTCCATCCCTCACCAATGTCTGCCACATTACGGAAGTAGATTCCACACTACGGGTTGCATGTTCGTCAAACCCTCGTCCGCGCGCTCGGAATGGTCGGCGAGGTCCGACCCAGCGGCATCAGCCGCGAGCGCCCGGCGCAACAGTTCGGCAGCGGTCGCGCGGTCCGGGAGGCCGGCGGTGTCGCCGGCCCGGGCCACCACACCGGCGGCGAGGGCGCTGCCCAACCCGGCCGCGGCGGCCGGCGAGGCGCCGCGCAGCCGGCCGGCCAGATAGCCGCCGGCGAAGGCGTCGCCGGCCCCGACCGGATCCACCACCGTGGTCGCCGCACTCCGCAGGTGCACCGGGGCCCCGGTCGGACCGGCGTGGTGGCAGCCGTCCGCGCCGGCCTTGAGCACCGTCTCGCCGACGCCCGCGGCGGCCGCGGCGGCGAAGACCTCCGCCGCGTCGTCCGGGTCCCGTACGCCCAGGACGGGCCCGGCCTCGTCGGTGCCGAGCAGCAGGACATCCACGTACCGCAGCAGCGCCCGCACCGCACCGGCCTGCCGGCCGACGTCGCCGAGAGCGGGGCGCAGGTTGGGGTCGAGCGCCACCGCGACGCCCTGACCCCGGGCGGCGTGCAGCACGGCCTCGACCGCCGCCCGGGGGGCCGCGCCGAGGGCGAGGGTGATCCCCGAGACGGCGACGAGCCGCGGCCGGGCGGCGAGCAGCCTCGCCGCGTCGGACGCGTCGAGGTGCGCCGCCGCAGATCCGCCCCGGTAGTAGTAGACCCGTCGACGCCCGTCCGGCCGGGCGTCCTTGAGGAACAGGCCGGTCGGGTGCCCCGGGTCGACGGCCACCAGCGAGGTGTCCACGCCGGCGGCCGCTGCCACCGTGAGCACCCGGGTGCCGAGCGGGTCCGCGCCGACCCGGCTGCAGAAGGCCGCACGGACGCCGAGCCGTGCGGCGGCCGTGCAGAGGTTCAGTTCGGCCCCCGCGACGTGCACCTCGAGGGTCGCGGTGTCGGCGAGCAGTTGGCCGAGCGGCGGTTGGAGCAGGGCCATCGCCTCGCCCAACCCGACGATCTCCAGCCCGGACGTCGAGGCCGAAGGCCGGCCCCCGTCGGCCACCGGACCGCTGCTTTCCCAGGCCGCCCCAGCGGCACTATGGCTAGTGTCATGCATAATGCGGGATAGGTTGCCACATCCCGGGAGAGGCTTCCAGAGAGAAGAGGATCGGCATGGCATCAGGGCACGGGACTCGGGACGCCGTCCCTCTCGGCCGGGTGATCGCCATCATCCGGCTGTCCGAGCCGGACGCAGCGGTCCGCGCCGGCCGGGAACTGGCCGAGGCGGGACTGGACAGCGTCGAGGTCACGCTCACCACGCCCCGGGCGCTCGACGCCGTCGCGACGCTCCGGGGCGAGCTGGCCGGCTCGTGCCGAATCGGCGTCGGCAGCGTGCGCACCCCCGCCGAGGTGACCGCGGCCCGGGACGCCGGCGCGGAGTTCCTCGTCACGCCCACCACCCGGGTCGAGGTGCTCGCGCAGGCGAAGGCGGCCGGGCTGCCGGTGGTCTGCGGCGCGTTCACCCCCACCGAGGTCGACGTCGCCTGGTCGTCCGGCGCCGCCCTGGTCAAGCTCTTCCCGGCCGGCGTCGCCGGCCCGCCGTACCTCCGGGAACTGCTCGCCCCGCTGCCCGACGTGCCGCTTGCGCCGACTGGCGGCGTGCGGCCGGAGTCGGTGGCCGAGTGGGCGGCGGCCGGAGCGGTCGCCGTCGGTGCGGGCGGCGCCCTGGTCGACGCCGCGGAGGTCGCCGTCGGCGACTGGGCGGCGTTGCGGCGCCGTGCCCGGGCGTTCCTCGCCGCCGCCGCAGCCGCTCACTGGCCCGACAGGTAGGGCGTCGGCCCTCGAAGGTGATCAGGCGGCGGGCGGGGCGACCGCGGGATAGCCGTACAGGTCGAGCAGCCGGCACCGGGCCGCGTGCAGCCGGTCCACCACCACGCTCATGAAGCGGGTGGTGAGCTGCCGGCCGAGCGCGTCGTCGGACTCCATCAGCCGGCGCACCCCCGGGGCGGTGAACTCCACCGCCGTGCTGCGCTGCGCCGCCACCGCCCCGAACTGCCAGCGGTACGGCGGGAACAGCCACGACCACCCGAGCACCCCGCCCGGACCGATCGTCTCGATCTCCACGTCGCCCCGGCCGGGCACCGGGAAGTCGAGCGCCACCTGGCCGGCGCGGACCAGCCAGAAACGCTCCGCCGGTTGGTCGGCCCGGAACAGTCGGTGCCCGGGGTGCCACACCACCGGCCGGGCGTATCCGGCCAGCCGGGGCAGCCACGGCTCGGGCAGGCCGGCGAGGAACGGGTGCGCGCGGAGCACGTCGAGCGTCGTCATGCGGTGCCCCTTTCGTCGGGAGGACGCGGCGGTGGCGCCGGCCTGCGACGGTCGGTCGTCCTGCCTCCCAGTACACCGCGCCGTTTCCCTTGGCGACAGGGCCGTTGGTCCCGGGCCGCGCGGGCGAACTGCTCTGGTCGGCCCATCCGCGGCGGAGCGAGGGTGGGACCGGGACGATGCGCCGGGACGGCGCCGCGGCAGGGCGGAGAGTGATGTGGGAACGTCCGGGGAACGGCGAGGACGGGGGCCCAGCGGTGCCCGTTGACACCTCGACCAGGCCGGCGACCGGGCTCAGTTCGGCGGAGGCCGCCGCCCGCCTGCGGGCCGAGGGCCCGAACGCGGCGGTCGCCCCGCCCCGCCGGCACCTGGCCGCCCGGGTCCTGCACCAGCTCACCGACCCGCTGGTGGCGCTGCTGCTGGCCGCCGCCGTGGTCACCGCCGTGCTGCGGGACTACCCGGACACCGCCGTGATCGTGCTGGTCGTGCTGGTGAACACCGCCATCGGCGTGGTGCAGGAGGTCCGCGCCGACCGGGCGATCGCCGCGCTGGACCAGCTCGCGGCGCCCACCGCCCGGGTCGTCCGCGACGGGCGGGACCTGGTCCTGCCCGCCGCCGACCTGGTCCGGGACGACCTGGTGCGGGTCGAGGCCGGCGACGTGGTCCCCGCCGACCTGCTCCTGGCCGAGGCCGCCCGGCTGACCCTCGACGAGTCGGCGCTGACCGGCGAGTCGGTGCCGGTGGGCCGGACCGCCGGCGAGGAGGCCAGCGCGGGCACGGTGGTCACCACCGGGCGGGCCACCGGAACGGTGGTCCGCACCGGTGCGGCGAGCGCGCTCGGCCGGATCACGGCCCTGGTGGCGTCCACCCGGCCCGCCGCCACCCCGTTGCAGCGCCGTCTCGCCGGGCTCGGCCGGATCCTCGGCTTCGCCGCGGTGGTGCTCTCCGGGCTGGTGTTCGTCGTGGGCGTGGTCGGCGGGCGGCCGGTGGTCGACATGGCGGTCACCGCGGTGAGTCTCGTGGTGGCGGCCGTGCCCGAGTCGCTGCCGGCGGTCGTCACCCTCGCCCTGGCCCTCGGCGCCCGCCGGATGGCCGGGGCGCGGGCGATCCCCCGACGGCTGCACGCGGTGGAGACGCTCGGCTCCGTCACCGTGATCGCCTCCGACAAGACCGGCACCCTCACCGAGGGCAGGATGGCGGTGCAGCACGCCGTCACGGCCGACGGCTCCCGCTACGGCGTCACCGGCACCGGCTACGCGCCGCAGGGGGCCGTGCACCACGGGGGCGAGCCGGTGGCCGTACCGGACGAGCTGCGCCGCCTGGCACGGGCCGGGCTGCTCTGCAACGACGCCACGCTGGCGCCGCCCACCGACGAGCGGCCGGAGTGGGCCGCGGTGGGCGACCCGCTGGAGGCGGCGCTGGTCGCGTTCGCCGCCCGCTGCGGGCTGGAGCCGGAGACCACCCGCGCCGCCTGGCCCCGGGTCGCCGAGCACCCCTTCGACCAGGAGCTGCGCCGGATGACCACGGTGCACCGCTCCTGCGACCGCCGGTACCTGGTGGTGTGCAAGGGCGCGCCGGAGAACGTGCTGGTCGCGCCGCTGGTCGACGCCTCCGCCGAGGAGATCGCCGAGCTGTCGGCCGCCGCGCACCGGCTGGCCGCCGAGGGGCTGCGGGTGCTCGCGGTCGCGTCCGCCGTGGCCGACGCGCCGCCGGCCGACCCCGCCCGGCCGACCGGGCTGCGGCCGGTGGGCCTGGTCGCCGTCGGCGACCCGCTGCGCGCCGGGGCGGCCGACATCGCGGGCAGCTTCGACGACGCCGGGGTCCGGCTGGTGCTGATCACCGGCGACCACCCCGCGACCGCCGCGGCCATCGGCGGCCAGCTCGGGCTGTGGCGCGAGGGCGACCCGCTGGTACGCGGGGACGACGGCAACCCGGCGCGGGCGCACCCGCAGGCGCGGGTGTTCGCGCGTACGCAGCCGGACCAGAAGCTCGACATCATCGCCGGCTTGCAGTCCCGGGGCCACGTGGTGGCGATGACCGGCGACGGGGTGAACGACGCTCCGGCACTGCGCCGCGCCGACATCGGCGTGGCGATGGGCGGCGGCACGGAGGTCGCCCGGCAGGCCGCCGACCTGGTGCTCGTCGACGACGACCTGTCCACCGTGGCCGCGGCGATCGGCGAGGGACGCCGCATCTACGACAACATCCGGCGGTTCCTGCGCTACGCCCTCTCCGGGGGCGTCGCCGAGATCGCGGTGATGCTGCTCGGGCCGCTGTTCGGGCTGGCCGTGCCGCTGCTGCCGGCCCAGATTCTCTGGGTGAACCTGCTCACCCACGGCGTGCCGGGCGTGGCACTGGGCGCGGAGCCGGCGGAGCCGGGCACGCTGCGCCGGGCGCCCCGCTCCCCCTCGGAGTCGGTGCTCGGGGCCGGCCTGGGCCGGGACGTGCTGGTCACCGGCGCCCTGATCGCCGCCGTGGTGCTCGGCGCCGGCGTGGCCGCCGCGCACGCGGACCGGCCGTGGCAGTCGGTGGTCTTCGTGGTCCTCGGCCTGGCCCAGCTCGGGGTGGCGCTCGCGGTCCGGGCACCCCGGGCGGGCGGCGCCCGGCGCGGCAACCGCGCGCTGCCGGTCGCGGTGGCGGTCTCGGCGCTGCTCCAGATCGCCGGGGTGCTGCTGCCCCCGCTGCGGGAGCTGCTCGGCACGGAGCCGCTCGGCGCGGTGGAGCTGCTGGCCTGCGCCGCTGTCAGCGTGCTGCCCGGGCTGGTGCTGCGGCTGGCCCGCCGACCGGTCGACCCCGCCACCGGGTCGTCGGGCACCGAGCCGCACGACGCGGTCACACCAACCGTGGTCGGCGGGCCCGGCCAGGACACGCGGGCGGCGGGCGACCCGGCTGTGACCGTCGGAGCGGCGGATCGGGACCAAGGTCCCGACGGCCGGGACGGGCGCCTCTGACCGGTAGCGTTCGGGCAGAGCAGGATGAAGGTGAACAAGGAGGAACCATGACCAGCAACACCCGTGCCCCCGTCGTGGTGGGTGTGGACGGTTCGGCCGCCGCACTGGACGCGGTCCGGGTGGCGGCGCGGGAGGCGGCGCAGCGGCAGTGCCCGCTGCGGGTGGTGCACGCCTTCATCTGGCCGTTGACCCGCGTCCCGGTCGACCCGGTGCCGGGCGCGCCGGCCGGCGCCGGCCTGCGCAACCAGGCCGAGCGGTACGTCGCCGAGGCGGTCGCCGAGGCCGGCAAGGCCGCCCCCGAGGTGGCGGTCACCGGCGCGGTGGTCGACGGCGCGGCGACCCCCGTCCTGCTCGACGAGTCCCGGGACGCCGCGCTGGTGGTGCTCGGGCACCGCGGTCTGGGTGGCTTCGCCGGGCTGCTGATCGGCTCGGTGACCGTGCAGGTCTCCGCCCACGCGCTGTGCCCGGTCCTCGTGGTGCGCGGCGAGCCGCGCGCCGACGGTCCGGTGGTGGTGGGCGTCGACGGCTCCGCGAACTCCACCGAGGCCGTCGCGTTCGCCTTCGAGGAGGCGTCCCACCGGGGCGCCCCGCTGCTCGCGGTGCAGGCCTGGCTCTTCCCCTCGCCGGTCGGTCCGGGCGACATCCTGCCCCTGGTGTACGACCTGGACGCCTACGCCGCGGAGGAGGAGCGCGCGCTCGCCGAGTCCGTCGCCGGCTTCGCCGAGCGCTACCCGGACGTGCCGGTGCGGCACCGGCTGGTCCGGGGCTCCCCGGCCCGGGTGCTGGTCGACGAGTCGAAGGCGGCCCAGCTGGTGGTCGTCGGGGCGCGCGGGCGGGGCCCACTGAGCGGGCTGCTCCTCGGCTCCGTCAGCCACGCCGTGCTGCACCACGCGCACTCCCCGCTGGCGATCGTGCGGCACCCGAAGCGGGCCGACGCGTCCTGACCTTCCCGGCCACCACCCTTCCCGGCGCGTCGGCCGCTCCCCGAGCCGGCGCGACGGGACCCGTGGAAGGCCGGTGCGCCGGCGCAGCGGGGACAGCCGACGCGCCGGGCCGCGCCGGGTGGCCGGCGGGCGCGGTGACAGGTCCGGTTCGGCGGGTGGCGCGTCGGGGAAATCCGGGTGCGCCGGTGGAGCCGCGTCGACAATGACCTGATCGACCTCTGGGAGAGCTGATGAATCGACCCGTCGTGGTGGGTGTGGACGGATCGCCGTCGAGCCTGGTGGCGGCGGAGCACGCCGCCCGGGCCGCCGTGCTGCGGTCCCGTCCCCTGCACCTGGTGCACGGCTACCTGCATCCGCTCGGCTACGGCGTGCCGGTCAACCCGTACGACCTGGGGTTGCCGGCGCCGACCGAGCAGGGGCAGAAGATGCTGGAGCAGACGGCCGCCGACCTCGTGGAACGCTGGCCGGGGCTGACCGTGGAGGTGCGCCAGGTCGCCGGCGGGCCGGGCGCGACGCTCGTCGAGGAGTCCCGGCGGGCGGAGCTGGTGGTGGTGGGCAGCCGCGGCCTGGGCGGTTTCGCGGGGCTGCTGCTCGGCTCGGTCGGCACGCAGGTGGCCGCGCACGCGCACTGCCCGGTGCTGGTGGTCCGCCCGGCCGAGGAACCGATCCCGGTCGACGGGCCGGTGCTGGTCGGGGTGGACGGCTCGGAGCCCGCCGAACTGGCCGTCGGGTACGCCGCCGACGAGGCGACCCGGCGCGGGGTCGGGCTGGTGCTGGCGCACGTCCGGCCGCCGGACGGGGAGCACCGGGTGCCGGACGAGGTGGCCGAGACGCAGGCCGCCACGCACGCGGATTCCGCCGAGCTGCTGGCCACCGCCGGGGCGGCGGTGCGCGGCAGCCACCCCGGGCTGGCCGTCGAGGAGCGGGTGCTCCGGGCGGAGAAGCCGGAGCAGGCGCTGATCGAGGCGAGCGGCGGGGCGGCGCTGGTGGTGGTCGGCTCCCGGGGCCGGGGCGGGTTCGCCGGGATGCTGCTCGGCTCGGTCAGCCAGGCCCTGGTGCAGCACGCGCGCTGCCCGGTGCTGGTCGCCCACCCGTACGGCCACGCCCGCTGAGCCGGCGCGGACCCGCCGGCCCACGACGGGCCGGCGGGTCGGCGGCGGTCAGTGGTCCCGGCCCCCGAGCAGCTCCTCGAAGCTGGTGGTGAGGGCGAACGGGTCGGCGGGGCCGGCGGCCGGCGGGCGCCGGTGGATCTGGTCGGCCAGCTCGCCCCCGGCGCGGGCGATCCGCGCGCGCAGCGCACCGTCGGCGCCGCCGTCGGACCAGTCCTCGGGCGCGGCGAAGACCGCCGTGGGCACCACGACCGACCGCAGGTAGGCGAACATCGGCCGCAGGGCGTGCTCCAGGGCGAGCGAGTGCCGGGCGGTGCCGCCGGTGGCGCCGACCAGCACCGGCCGGTCCGCCAGCGCGCCCGAGTCGACCAGGTCGAAGAAGGACTTGAACAGCCCGTTGTACGACGCGTTGAAGATCGGCGTGACGGCGATCAGACCGTCCGCGCCGGTGACCGTGTCGAGCACCTCCCGCAGGGCGGGCGGCGGGAAGCCGGTGAGCAGGTGGTTGACGATGTCGTGGGCGTGCTCGCGCAGCTCGACGGGGCGCACGTCCACGTCGTCGCCCCGCCGGGCCAGCTCGTCGCGGGTGGCCGCGGCGAGCTGGTCGGCGAGCAGTCGCGTCGACGAGGGCTGACCGAGCCCGGCCGACACCACGGCGAGGGTGCGGCGGGTCATCGGCCGGCCTCCGCGCCCGCCCCGGCCTGCTCGGCGGCGGCCCGCAGCGACGCGTGCGTCGGCGCCTCGGGCACGTGCGCCGGGCGCAGCGAGTCGAACTCCTTGCGCAGCACCGGGACGACCTCCTCGCCGAGCAGGTCGAGCTGCTCCAGCACGGTCTTCAGCGGCAGGCCGGCGTGGTCCATGAGGAACAGCTGGCGCTGGTAGTCGCCGACGTAGTCGCGGAAGCCCAGCGTACGGTCGATGACCTGCTGCGGGCTGCCCACGGTCAGCGGGGTCTGCGCGCTGAACTCCTCCAGCGACGGGCCGTGCCCGTAGACGGGGGCGTTGTCGAAGTACGGCCGGAACTCCCGCACGGCGTCCTGCGAGTTGCGCCGCATGAACACCTGCCCGCCCAGCCCGACGATGGCCTGGTCGGCCGAGCCGTGGCCGTAGTGCGCGAACCGCTCCCGGTAGAGCCCGACCATCCGCTGGGTGTGCTCCTTCGGCCAGAAGATGTGGTTGGCGAAGAAGCCGTCGCCGTAGTAGGCCGCCTGCTCGGCGATCTCGGGGCTGCGGATCGAGCCGTGCCAGACGAACGGCGGCACGCCGTCGAGCGGGCGCGGCGTCGAGGTGAACGACTGCAGCGGGGTGCGGAAGCGGCCCTTCCAGTCGACCACGTCCTCGCGCCAGAGCCGGCGCAGCAGGTCGTAGTTCTCGATGGCGAGCGGGATGCCGTTGCGGATGTCCTGGCCGAACCACGGGTAGACGGGCCCGGTGTTGCCGCGCCCCATCATCAGGTCGACCCGGCCGTCGGCGAGATGCTGGAGCATCGCGTAGTCCTCGGCGATCTTCACCGGGTCGTTGGTGGTGATCAGCGTGGTCGAGGTGGACAGCAGCAGGCGCTCGGTGCGGGCCGCGACGTATCCCAGCATGGTGGTGGGCGACGACGGCACGAACGGCGGGTTGTGGTGCTCGCCGGTGGCGAAGACGTCCAGGCCGACCTCCTCGGCCTTCAGCGCGATGGTGACCATCGCCTTGATCCGCTCATGCTCGGTCGGCTCGCGACCGTTGGTCGGGTCGACCGTGACGTCGCCGACGGTGAAGACTCCGAACTGCATGACCAGCTCCTCGCGTTGTCCGGCCGGGGCCGGTGCGGTTCCCGTATCGCACCGCACAACATATTTGACGAGTCAACTATTCCACGCGCGAGGCGACCGTGGTGGGCGCCGTCACGCCGGCCAGCGAGGCGAGCGGAGGCTCAGCGGCTGCGCGGGACGTGCCGGCGGTAGGCGCTCACCGTGGGGTCGCCGGCGATCCAGAACCGCCAGGGAACGTCGTGCGCCCCCGTCACGCCCACCCTCGGGCCGGCGGCCACCGAGTCCGCCGGCACCGGCCGGTCGGCCGGACGCAGCCGGACGGGGCCGTCGCCGAGCAGGTAGCGGCCGTAGACGCCCTTGTCGATGCCCAGCGCCGCGCAGAGCCGGGCGGGCCCCCGCGCGAGGTCGACGTCCCGGCGTACGGCGGTGCGCCGGGCCCGGGCGACGTCGAGCCCGTCGACCACCTCGCCGGCGCGCAGCAGCACGGCCGACGCCTCCCCGTCCGGCCCGGTGACCACGTTCACGCACCAGTGCATGCCGTAGGTGAAGTAGACGTAGGCGTGCCCGGCCGGCCCGAACATCACCGCGTTGCGCGGGGTGCGGCCCCGGTGGGCGTGCGACGCGGGGTCGCCGGCCGTACCGGCGTACGCCTCGACCTCGGTGATCCGGACGGTGACGCCGCCGGCGGCGAGCCGGCAGCCGAGCAGGCCGCGCGCGGCCGGCACCACGGGCCCGGAGAGCAGGTCGGCCAGCCCCGCGAGGTCGGCGGGACGGCGGTCGGAGGACGCCACCACGGACCCGACCCTATCCGGCCGCGGCGCCGCCTCGTTCCGGCGCTCAGATGCATCAACGACTCGTTGACAACTCGTCGTTGATGTGATGGGGTCCGGGGCATGACCGATTCCTTCACCACGCCCGATGCCGGCCGGGCCCGGGCGCACCGCACGTACGACGCGCTGCACCGGATCACCGAGCGGCACGCCGGCACCGAGACGCGCCGCCGCCACACCAACCCCTACGTCCCGGACACCTACGAGGCGGTCGCGCTGGTCACGGCGCTCGCCGCCGGCGGGGCCGAGGTGGAGCCCGGGGAGGAGCGGGTCGACGAGGCGGACCTCGTCGCGGCCCTCACCCTCGTGCCGCACCTGCGCGCCGAGGTCGACGCCATGGAGGCGGGGCTGCTGACGCTGGCCCGCGGTCGCGGGCTGACCTGGCAGCAGATCGCGTACGGGCTCGGGCTGGGCAGCGCGCAGGCCGCCAAGCAGCGCTTCGAGCGCCTCTCCGCCCGCACCGCCGCCACCGACTGACGCCCCCGATGAGCCAGACTGGGCGCGGGATCGGTGTCGAGGAGGACGCGATGACGCGCGAGGAGATGCTGGCGTACTGCCTGGGCAAGCCGGGCGCCTGGCTGGACCAGCCGTGGGAGGGCGACGAGGTGGTGAAGGTCGGCAGCCGGATCTTCGCCTTCCTCGGCTCCGCCGGCGGCGACGACCCGACGGTCGGGGTGAAGTGCGGCCCGAGCCGGGAGATCGCCGACGAGTGGCTGCACCGGCACCCGGGCGACGCGCGAGCCTCGCCGTACATCGGGCGCTCCGGCTGGAACACGCTGCGCCTGGCCGGCGGGATCGACGACGAGGAGCTGACCGAGGCGGTCGACGCGTCGTACGACGCGGTGGTGGCGAAGCTGCCGAAGCGGGAGCGGCCGACGGCCTGAGCCCCGCGCGGCGCCGGTCGCGCCGCGCGGGGTCACGCACTCAGCGCGGCACAACCCGCTCGGCGGCCCACTCCCGCCAGCCGGCCAGCTTGTCCGCGGCGGCGGCGAGCTGGTCGGCGACCGGGCCGGGGCCGGTCGAGCCGGGGGTGGTCCGGGCGGCGAGCGCCGACCGGACCGAGAGCACGTCCCGCACGGACGGGTCGAGGTGCTCGCTGACCGCCGCGAGGTCGGCGTCGGAGACCTCGTCGAGGGCGCAGTCCCGGGCCACGCAGAGCGCGACCAGCTTCCCGGTGATCTCGTGCGCGTCGCGGAACGGCACGCCCCGGCGGACGAGCCAGTCGGCCACCTCGGTGGCCAGCGAGAAGCCCACCGGCGCGGCGGCGACGAGGCGGTCCACCCGGACCGTCATCGTGGAGATCATCCCGGCCAGGGCCGGCAGCAGCAGCTCCAGGGTGTCGACCGCGTCGAAGGCCGGCTCCTTGTCCTCCTGCATGTCCCGGTCGTAGGTCATCGGCAGGCCCTTGAGCATGGTGAGCACGCTCATCAGCCCGCCGACGAGGCGGCCGGACTTGCCCCGGGCCAGCTCGGCGATGTCCGCGTTCTTCTTCTGCGGCATGATCGACGAGCCGGTGGCGAAGGCGTCGTCCAGCTCCACCCAGCCGAACTCCTGCGACGTCCAGAGCACCACCTCCTCGCCGAGGCGGGACAGGTGCACCCCGACCATCGCGGTGACGAAGAGGAACTCGGCGACGAAGTCCCGGTCGGCCACGGCGTCCATGGAGTTGGCGAAGGACGTGCGGAAGCCCAGCTCCTTGGAGACGGCCACCGGGTCCAGCGGCAGGCCGGAGCCGGCCAGCGCGCCCGCGCCGAGCGGGCTGATCGCCGTGCGGTGGTCCCAGTCGCGCAGCCGCTCCAGGTCGCGCAGCAGCGGCTGCACGTGGGCGAGCAGCCAGTGCCCGAAGGTGACCGGCTGGGCGTGCTGGAGGTGGGTCATCCCCGGCGCGGCGGTGTCCACGTGCCGCCCGGCCTGCTCGACCAGCGCCTCGGCCAGCTCGACCAGCCGCGACGCCACGCCCCGCGCGTGGTCGCGCAGGTAGAGCCGCAGGTCGGTGGCGACCTGGTCGTTGCGGGACCGGCCGGCGCGCAGCTTGCCGCCGAGGCTGCCGAGGCGCTCCAGCAGCCCGCGCTCCAGCGCGGTGTGCACGTCCTCGTCGTCGACGGTGGGGCGGAACTGCCCGGAGGCGCAGGCGGCCTCCAGGTCGTCCAGGGCGGCGAGGATGCGGCCCAGCTCCTCCGGGTCGAGCAGGCCCGCGCCCGCGAGGACCCGGGCGTGCGCCCGGGAACCCGCGATGTCGTACGGGGCGAGGCGCCAGTCGAACTGCACGCTCACCGACAGCCGTGCCAGGGCTTCGGCGGGGCCGCCGGCGAACCGGCCGCCCCAGAGGCTGGTGCGGTTGGTGGCAGCGCTGTTCTCGGTCAGGCTCTTGTCGTCCACGCCGCCCATTGTGGTGCCCACGATCTTCAGCCGCCCAGCCGGGCGTCCCGCGCGGCGGCCATCTTGCTCGGCAGGCCCCAGAGCTGGACGAAACCCTTGGCCAGGGACTGGTCGAACGTGTCGCCGGTGTCGTAGGTGGCCATGCCGAAGTCGTAGAGGCTGGCCTCGGAGCGCCGGCCGGTGACGGTGGCCCGGCCGCCGTGCAGGACGAGCCGCACCTCGCCGCTGACGTGCCGCTGCGCGTCGTCGATGAACGCGTCCAGGCTGTTCTTCAGCGGGGAGAACCAGAGGCCGTCGTAGACCAGCTCGCCCCAGCGCTGGTCGACGCCGCGCTTGAACCGGGCCAGGTCCCGCTCCACGGTCACCGCCTCCAGCTCCTGGTGGGCGGTGATCAGCGCGATCGCGCCGGGCGCCTCGTACACCTCGCGGCTCTTGATACCGACGAGGCGGTCCTCGACCATGTCGAGCCGGCCGACGCCCTGGGCGCCGGCGCGCCGGTTGAGCTCCAGGATCGCCTGGTACGGGGTGACGGTCTCGCCGTCGATCGCCACCGGGACACCGGCGTCGAAGGTGATCACGACCTCGTCGGCGTCGCGCTCCTGCGCCGGGTCGGCGGTGTACGAGTACAGGTCCTCGATCGGGCTGTTCCAGATGTCCTCCAGGAAGCCCGTCTCGACGGCGCGCCCGAACAGGTTCTGGTCGATGGAGTACGGCGACTTCGCCGACACGTCGATCGGCAGCCCCTTCTCCTCGGCGAAGGCGATCGCCTTGTCCCGCGTCCAGGCGAAGTCCCGCGCCGGCGCGATGATCTTCAGGTCGGGCGCGAGCGCGCCCAGGCCGACCTCGAAGCGGACCTGGTCGTTGCCCTTGCCGGTGCAGCCGTGCGACACGATGGTGCCGCCGTGCTTGCGGGCCGCGGCCACCAGGTGCTTGACGATCAGCGGCCGGGACAGCGCGGAGACCAGCGGGTAGCGGTCCATGTAGAGCGCGTTGGCGCGGATGGCCGGCAGGCAGTACTCGGCGGCGAACTCGTCGCGCGCGTCGACCACCTCGGACTCGACCGCGCCGCAGTCCAGGGCGCGCTGCCGGATGGCGCCGAGGTCCTCGCCGCCCTGACCGACGTCGACCGCGACCGCGATCACCTCGGCGCCGGTCTGCTCGGCGAGGTACGGGATGGCGACGGAGGTGTCGAGCCCTCCGGAGTAGGCAAGAACGACCCGCTCGGTCATGGTGTGGTGCTCCCTTCAACGTTCTCTTCCCCGCGGGCCCAGCCGGCGAGCTTGTCGCCGAGCGCGGCCCCGCCGACGGCCTCGCGGGCCACGACGAGGATGGTGTCGTCGCCGGCGATGGTGCCGACGACCTCGGGCAGGCCCGCTCGGTCCAGCGCGCTGGCCAGGTAGTGGGCTGCGCCCGGCGGGGTGCGCAGCACGGCGATGTTGCCGCTGGAGTCGACCCCGTTGAGCAGCTCCCGCAGCAGCCGGACCAGCCGGGCCGGCGCCGCCTCGGCGTCGCGCAGCGGCCGGTGGCCGTCCTCGGGGATCAGGTAGACGGCCCGCCCGTCGCCGCCGCGTACGGTCACCGCGCCCAACTCCTTGAGGTCGCGGGACAGGGTGGCCTGGGTGACCTGTATGCCGTCGCCGGCGAGCAGGTCGGCCAGCTCGGTCTGCGAGTGGATCGCCTTGTCGCGGATCAGCTCGACGAGGCGGGCGTGGCGGGCGGCGCGGGTCAGCGGGGCGGTCATGGAGTCTCCCTGGTCGCGGCGGCGCCCGGCGCCGCCGCGTCCGGGGCGGCGGGCGCGGCCCCGAGGAGGAACGTCAGCAGCGCCTTCTGGGCGTGCAGCCGATTCTCCGCCTGGTCGAACACGGCGCTGTGCGGGCCGTCGAGCACCTCGTCGGTGATCTCCTCGCCCCGGTGCGCGGGCAGGCAGTGCAGCACGATCGCATCGGGTGCGGCGTGGCCCAGCAGCGCGGCGTTGACCTGGTACGGCAGGAACGGGGTGATCCGGTCCAGGCCGTCCGACTCCTGACCCATCGAGGTCCAGGTGTCCGTGGCGACCACGTCGGCCCCGGCCACCGCCGCGACGGGGTCGGTCAGCGCCTGCACGGAGCCGCCGGTGCCGGCGGCGATCTTCTCGGCCCGGGCGAGCACCTCCGGGTCGGGGCCGAAGCCGGCCGGCCCGGCGACGCGGACGTGCATCCCGGCGGTCGCCCCGGCCAGCAGGTACGAGTGGGACAGGTTGTTGGCGGCGTCGCCGACGTAGGCCAGCGTCCGGCCGGCGGTGCCGCCGCAGTGCTCGCGGACCGTGAGCAGGTCGGCCAGGAGCTGGCAGGGGTGGAACCCGTCGGTGAGCGCGTTGACGACCGGCACGGTCGCGGCGTCGGCGACCTCGGCGATCCGGTCGTCGCCGTGCGTGCGCAGCACGATCGCCGCGACGTAGCGGGAGAGGACCCGCCCGGCGTCGCCGAGGGTCTCGCCCCGCCCGAAGTGGGTGACCTGGGTGTCCACCACCAGGGGGTGCCCGCCGAGTTCGGCGATGCCGACGTCGAACGAGAACCGGGTGCGCAGGCTCTGCTTGTCGAACAGCACCGCCACGGACCGGGGGCCCGCCAGCGGCCGGTGGCCGAACCGGTCGGCCTTCATCCGCGCCGCGAGGTCGAGCACGGCCGACTGCTCGGCGGGGGTCAGGTCGTCGTCCCGCAGGAAGTGCCGGATCATGCGCTCGTCTCCGTCGTGGTCGCGGTGGTCGCGGCGGCCGGGCTCTCGCCGGCGGCGGCCGGGGTGGTGCCGGCGGCGGCCGGGGAGGCCGCGTCGAGGGCCGCGGGAAGGGCGGCCAGGAAGGCGTCGACCTGGGCGGCGGTCAGGATCAGCGGCGGGGCGAGCCGTACCACGCCGGGCTGCACCGGGTTGACCAGGAAGCCGGTCTCCCGCAGCGCCTCGGCGAGCACCTTCGCCACGGGTGCGGCGAGCACCACGCCGAGCAGCAGGCCCGCGCCGCGTACGCCGTCGACCAGCGGGTGGCCGAGCGCCTCGATGCCCCGACGCAGCCGCTCGCCGATCCGCTTGACGTGGTCGAGCAGCCCCTCGTGCGCGATGGTGCCCACCACCGCCAGGGCGGCGGCGCAGCTGACCGGGTTGCCGCCGAACGTGGTGCCGTGCATGCCGGGACCGAGCAGGTCGGCGGCCCGGCCGAAGGCCAGGCAGGCGCCGAGGGGCAGCCCGCCGCCGAGCCCCTTGGCCAGGGTCACCACGTCGGGCTCGACGCCCTCGGCCTGGTGGGCGAACCAGTGCCCGGTGCGGCCGATGCCGGTCTGCACCTCGTCGAGCACCAGCAGCGCGCCGTGCCGGGCGGTGATCCGCCGGGCGGCGGCCAGGTAGCCGGCCGGCGGGACCACGACGCCGTTCTCGCCCTGCACCGGCTCCAGGATCACCATGGCCGTGGCGTCGGTGACGGCCGCCTCCAGCGCGGCGACGTCGCCGTAGTCGACGTGGCTGACGTCGCCGGGCAGCGGGCGGAACGGGTCGGCCTTGGCCGGCTGGCCGGTCAGCGCCAGCGCGCCCATGGTCCGCCCGTGGAAGCCGCCCCGGGTGGCGACCACGTGGGTGCGACCGGTGAGCCGGGACAGCTTGAACGCCGCCTCGTTGGCCTCCGCGCCGGAGTTGGCGAAGAAGACCCGGCCGGACCGGCCGGCCAGGGCCAGCAACAGCTCGGCCAGGGCCACCGGCGGCTCGGCGACGTAGAGGTTGGAGACGTGCCCGAGGGTGGCGACCTGCTTCGACACGGCGGCCACCACGGCCGGGTGGGCGTGGCCGAGGGCGTTGACCGCGATCCCGCCGACCAGGTCGACGTACTCCCGGCCGGCCTCGTCGACCACGACGGCGCCGGAGCCGGAGACGAGGGCCAGCGGCGGCGTGCCGTAGTTGTCCATCATCGACTGCGACCAGCGCTCGACGAGCGTGCTCATGACGGGACCGAACCTTCCTTGTTCGCGACTGCGGGGCTCGCAAGCTCACTCCTCGCGCTCACGACCATGGTTCCGAACCCTTCCGAGGTGAAGACCTCCAGCAACGTGGAGTGGGCGACCCGGCCGTCGACCACGTGCGCGGCGGGCACGCCCTGCCGCACGGCCCGCAGGCAGGCCTCCATCTTTGGCACCATGCCGCTGGACAACGACGGCAGCAGCTTCGCCAGCTCGTCGGCGGTGATCTCGCTGATCGAGCTGCCGGTGTCCGGCCAGTCGGCGTAGAGGCCGGGCACGTCGGTGAGGACGACCAGCTTGCGGGCGTCGAGGGCGACGGCGAGCGCGGCGGCGGCGGTGTCGGCGTTCAGGTTGTGCAGCACGCCGTCGGCGTCCGGCGCGACGGTGGAGATCACCGGGATCCGCCCGGCCGCGATCAGGTCGGTGACCGCCGAGACGTCGACCGACTCGACGTCGCCGACCTGCCCGACGTCGACCGGCTCCCCGTCCACGTACGCGGGCCGCCGCACGGCGGTGAACAGGCCCGCGTCCTCGCCGGAGAGGCCGACCGCGAACGGGCCGTGCGCGTTGATCAGCCCGACCAGCTCCCGGCCCACCTGGCCGACGAGCACCATCCGGACCACGTCCATCGCCTCCGGGGTGGTGACCCGCAGGCCGCCCCGGAACTCGCTGGCGATGCCGAGCCGGCCGAGCATGGCGGAGATCTGCGGGCCGCCGCCGTGCACCACGACCGGCTTCAGGCCGGCGTAACGCAGGAAGACCATGTCGGCGGCGAAGGCCCGTTGCAGTTCGGGGTCGACCATGGCGTTGCCGCCGTACTTGACCACGACGGTCGAGCCGGAGAAGCGGGCCAGCCAGGGCAGGGCCTCGATCAGCGTGGCGGCCTTGGTCTGGGCGCGGGTGAGGTCGGTGGTGAGGCTCATGTCGAGTAGGCCGAGTTCTCGTGCACGTACGCGTGGGAAAGGTCGTTGGTCCAGATCGTGGCCTCGGCGTCGCCGGCGTGCAGGTCGATCCGGATGGTGACGTCCCGCCCGGTCAGGTCGACCTTCGACCGGTCCTCGGCGGCGGCGCCGGAGCGGCACACCCAGACGCCGTTGACCGCGACGTCGACCGCGTCCGGCTCGAAGGCGGCGGTGGTGGTGCCGACGGCGGCGAGGATCCGGCCCCAGTTCGGGTCATTGCCGAACAGCGCGGTCTTGACCAGGTTGTTGCGGGCCACCGACCGCCCCACCTCGACCGCGTCGTCCTCGCTCGCCGCGCCGACCACGTCGACGGCGATCTGCTTGGTGGCGCCCTCGGCGTCGGCGACGAGCTGCTGGGCCAGGTCGTGCGCGGCGGCGGTGACCGCGGCGGTCAGCTCGGCCGGCGTCGGCGCGATGCCGCTCGCGCCGCTGGCCAGCAGCAGCACCGTGTCGTTGGTCGACATGCAGCCGTCGGAGTCGATCCGGTCGAAGGTGACCCGGCACGCCTCGCGCAGCGCGGCGTCGAGGGCCTCCGGCCCGGCCACCGCGTCGGTGGTCAGCACGCAGAGCATGGTGGCCAGCGCCGGGGCGAGCATGCCGGCGCCCTTGGCCATGCCGCCGACGGTCCAGCCGCTGCCCCGCGCCACCGTGGTCTTGGGGCGGGTGTCCGTGGTCATGATGGCCTCGGCCGCCGCCGGGCCGCCGTCGCGGGACAGGCCGCGGATCGCGGCGCGTACGCCGGGGAGCAGCTTCTGCATCGGCAGCCGCTCGCCGATCAGGCCGGTCGAGCAGACCGCCACGTCGCCCGCCCCGAGCATCAGCCGGGGGCTGGCCGCGGTGAGCGCGGCGGCGGCGTGCTCGGCGGTGGCGTGGGTGTCCTGGAAGCCGGCCGGGCCGGTGCACGCGTTGGCCCCGCCCGAGTTGAGCACCACGGCGCGGACGACGCCGCCGCGGACCACCTGCTGGGTCCAGAGCACCGGCGCGGCCTTGACCCGGTTGGCGGTGAACACGGCGGCGACCCCGGCGTCCGGGCCGTCGTTGACGACCAGCGCGACGTCGCTCGCGCCGCTGGCCTTGAGCCCGGCGGCCACCCCGGACGCCCGGAACCCCCGCGGAGTCGTGACACTCATGGTGCGATCCCCCAGACGGACAGGCCCGTCGTCTCCGGCAGGCCGAACATGAGGTTGGCGTTCTGCACGGCCTGGCCGGCGGCGCCCTTGCCGAGGTTGTCCAGCGCGCTGAGCACGATGGTCCGGCGGGTGTCGACGTCGACGGTGGCCTGCAGGTGGCAGGAGTTGGAGCCGAGGGTGGCGGCGGTGTGCGGCCAGGTCCCCTCGGGCAGCACGTGCACGAAGGGCGCGTCCGCGTACGCCTCGGCGAGCACCGCCCGCGGGTCCACGCCCCGGGCCGGCACGGCGGTCACGGTGGCCAGGATGCCCCGGGGCATCGGCGCGAGCACCGGGGTGAGCGACAGGCCGGTCGCCCCGGTGGCCTGCTTGATCTCCGGGACGTGCTGGTGGGTGCCGACGCGGTAGGGCGACAGGTCCCCCATCACCTCGCTGCCGAGCAGGTGCGGCTTGGCCGCCTTGCCCGCGCCGGAGGTGCCGGAGGCCGCGACGACCACCACGTCGGCCGGAGCGGCGGCGCCGGCGGCGATCAGCGGGGCGAGCGCGAGGGTGATGGCGGCGGCGTAGCAGCCGGTGTTGGCGACCCGGGTGGCGCCGGCGATCAGCTCCCGCTGGCCGGGCAGCTCGGGCAGGCCGTAGGTCCACTGCCCGGCGTGCGGGCCGCCGTAGTAGTTGGCCCAGGCGTAGGGGTCGGCGAGCCGGTGGTCGGCGCCGAGGTCGACGACGCGGACCTCGGGCGGGAGCTGGGCCGCCAGGGCCGCCGACTGGCCGTGCGGCAGGGCCAGGAAGACCAGGTCCGCGTCGGCCAGCGCCGTCGCGTCCGTCTCGCCGAGGACCAGGTCCAGGCCGGCGAGCTGCGGGTGTACGACGTCGAGCCGGTGCCCGGCCTGGCTGTGCGCGGTGGCGGCGACCAGGTCGAACTCCGGGTGCCCGGCGACCAGGCGGATCAGCTCGCCCCCGGCGTAGCCGCTCGCCCCCGCTACCGCGACTCGGATACTCATACTCACCTCCGCATGACTATGCAGCGAAGGTTAGCAGCGATGATCGGCCACTGCAAGTTCATACAGACTTCTGTATGTGCATGATGACCGCCGCATGTGGGCGCGGGAGGCCGGGACGGAGCCGGACACGGAAACGGCCCCCGCCCGGCGAAACCGGACGGGGGCCGTCGACGTCCAGGCGTCAGGCGCCGCGCAGGGTGGCGCCGCAGCGTTCCGCGGCCCGGGCGACCGCCGCGTCCCGCGCGGCCACCGCCTCCTCCACGGTCAGCGTCCGGTCGGGGGCCCGGAAGGTGAGCTTGTACGCCAACGACTTCCGGCCCGCCCCGAGCTGCTCGGAGGCGTACACGTCGAACAGGCGCACCCCCTCCAGCAGCTCGCCGGCACCCTCGACCAGGGCACGCTGCACCTGCGCCGCCGGGACCGACTCGTCGACCACCAGCGCCACGTCGATCAGCGCCGGCGGGAAGCCCGAGACGACCGGCCCGGACGCCACCGGGGCGGCCGGCAGCGCGTCCAGGTCCAGCTCCAGGGCGCTGGTCCGCCGGGGCAGCTCCAGCGCCGCCACGACCGCCGGGTGCAGCTCGCCGGCGTGCCCGACCACCGTGCCGTCGACCAGCAGCTCCGCGCAGCGGCCGGGGTGCCACGGCGCGTACTCGGCAGCCCGGACCTCGACCCGGTCCCCCGGGATGTCGGCGGCGGCGAGCACGTCCCGGCCGGCCTCCACGGCGTCCGCCCAGCCGGCCGCCCGGCCCGCGCCCCACCAGCCGGCCGGCTCGATGTCGCCGGTCAGCACGACGGCGACGTGCCGGGGCTGGTCGGGCACCACGGCGTCGGCGGCGGCGAACTCCTCGTCGCTGGGTCGCCGGTCCACGCCCATCGCCGGCGGGCGGCCGGCGCCGGGACGCGGGTGGAAGACCGCGCCGATCTCGTACAGGGCGAGGTCGCGCTGGCCCCGGCCGAGGTTGCGCTTCACGATGCCGAGCAGCGGGCCGAGCAGCGTCGTGCGCAGCAGCGGCTCCTCCTCCGACAGCGGGTTGGCCAGCCGTACCGCCTGCCGGCGCGGGTCGCCCTCGGGCAGGCCGAGCTGGTCGGCCAGTTCCGGGGCGACGAACGGGTGCGCCAGCACCTCCACGTACCCGCGCTCGGCGAGCGACCGGGCCACGGCCCGGCGGCGGCGCTGCTGCCAGGTCAGGCCGCGGCCGGGCGGCGCCGTCGGCAGCACCGACGGCACCCGGTCGTACCCGTCGAGGCGGACCACCTCCTCGACCAGGTCCGCCGGGTCGGTCAGGTCGGGCCGCCAGGTCGGCGGAGTGACGGTGAGCGCCGCGCCGTCGCCGGCGGCGACGCCGACCTCGCCCGGGTCCTCGCCGAGCCGGTCGGCGCCGTGGGCGACGGTGCAGCCGACCTGCTCCAGCAGGGCCACCACCCGCGCCGGCGGGTAGGTCACGCCGATCCGCCGGGCCGGCAGGTCGGCCGGCAGGACCACCGGGGTACGCGGCCGGACGTGGTCGATGTCGAGGATCTCGTCCCCGGCCGTGCCGCCGGCGTGCTCGGTGAGCAGCCGGACCGCCCGCGCGATGGCGACCAGCGGCAGGGCCGGGTCGACGCCCCGCTCCCACCGCTTCGCCGCCTCGCTGAACAGCCGGTGCCGGCGGGCGGTGCGCCCCACCATCACCGGGTCCCAGTGGGCGGCCTCGAAGAGCACGTTCGTGGTCCCCGCGACGACCTCGCTGGTCTCGCCGCCCATCACGGCGGCGAGCGAGATCGGGCCGGTGTCGTCGCAGATCACCATGTCCTCAGGCGCGAGCGCGCGGGTCACCCCGTCCAGCGTGGTGAGCTTCTCCCCCGCCTCGGCGCGGCGGACCACCAGCGGCCCGGCGATCCGGTCGGCGTCGAAGGCGTGCATCGGCTGGCCCAGTTCCAGCATCACGTAGTTGGTGATGTCGACCGGCAGCGAGATGCTGCGGATGCCGGCGACGGTGAGCCGCCGCTGCATCCAGCCGGGGGTGGCCGCCGTCGGGTCGACGCCGCGCACGAGGCGGGCGGCGAACCGGTCGCAACCGACCGTGTCCCGCACCTCGACCGGGTACGCCGGGGCCTCCGTGCCGCCGGGAGCGGGCGCCAGGCCCGGGTCGCGGAACGGCACGCCGAGGGTGTGCGACAGCTCGCGGGCCAGGCCGCGCAGGCTCATCGCGTACCCCCGGTCGGGGGTGATCTCCAGCTCGACCACGACGTCGTCGAGCCCGACGACCGGCCGCGCGTCGTCGCCCGGCTTGGCCGGGGTGTCCTCGGGCAGCACGATGATGCCCGAGTGGTCGTCGCCGAGGCCCAGCTCCTTGGCGGAGCAGATCATGCCGTTGGAGTTGCGCCCGTAGGTCTTGCGCGCGCCGATGGCGAAGCCGCCGGGCAGCACGCCGCCGGGCAGGATGACCACGACCCGGTCGCCCGGGGCGAAGTTGCGCGCCCCGCAGACGATCTCCTGCGGCTCGCCGGTGCCGTTGGCGTCGCCGACGTCGACCCGGCAGAACCGGATCGGCTTCTTGAAGCCGGTCAGCTCCTCGATCTCCCGGACCTCACCGACCACCAGCTGACCGGTGACGGTCTGCCGCAGGTCCACGACGGACTCGACCTCGATGCCGAGGTCGACCAGGGCCTGCTCCAGGTCGCCGGCGGGCAGGTCGGCGGGGAGGTCGACGTACTCCCGCAGCCAACTGACAGAAACTCGCATGACTCAGACCACCGTCTCCGTAACTCGTACCCGCATCGCCTACGCCCCGGCCCCGAACGCGCGGGTGAACCGCACGTCGCCCTCGGCCATGTCCCGCATGTCGCTGACCCCGTGCCGGAACATCACGGTCCGGTCGATGCCCATGCCGAACGCGAATCCCGAGTAGACCTCGGGGTCGATGCCGCAGGCGCGCAGCACCCGCGGGTTGACCATGCCGCAGCCGCCCCACTCGACCCAGCGCGGGCCGTCGCGGTGCTCCGGGAACCAGACGTCGAACTCCGCCGACGGCTCCGTAAACGGGAAGTAGTGCGGCCGGAAGCGGGTCTTCGCGCTCTCGCCGAACATCGCCCGGGCGAAGTGGTCCAGGGTGCCGCGCAGGTGCGCCATGGTGATGCCCTTGTCCACCACCAGGCCCTCCACCTGGTGGAAGACCGGGGCGTGGGTGGCGTCCAGCTCGTCGGTGCGGTAGACCCGCCCCGGCACGATCACGTAGATCGGCGGCCGTCGGGTCAGCATGGTGCGCGCCTGCACCGGCGAGGTGTGGGTGCGCAGGACGAGGCCGGAACCCGCCGGCTCGCCGGCCGTCCCGGCGGAGCCGTCGGCGGGTGCGATGTGGAAGGTGTCCATCAGGCCGCGGGCCGGGTGGTCGGCCGGGATGTTGAGCGCGTCGAAGTTGGTCCACTCCAGCTCGACCTCGGGCCCCTCGGCCACCTCGTAGCCCATCCCGACGAACAGGTCGCTGATCTGCTCCATCAGGGTGCTGATCGGGTGCCGGGCACCCCGGGGCCGCCGGTCGTGGGGCAGCGTCACGTCGACGCGCTCCTCCACCAGCACCCGTTCCGCCTGCTCCCGCTCCAGGACCTCCTGGCGGGCGGCGTAGGCGGCCTCGACGGCGCGGCGGGCCTCGTTGACCCGCTTGCCGGCGTCGGACTTCGCGGCCGGCGGCAGCGCGCCGATCTCCCGGCGGGCCAGCGACACCGGGGACCGGTCGCCGAGGTGCGCCGGGCGCAGCGCGGTCAGCGCGTCCGGGTCACCGGCCTCGGCGAACGCCTTCTCGGCGGCGGCGACGGCCTCGGCCAGGGCGGCCGGGTCGAGCAGGGCGACCTGCTTCGGGTCGTACGGATCGTTGCGGTAGCTCATGGCGTACGGGCACTCCCTCACGGCGGCGCCAGCCCTCACGGGGGCGGCGAAGCGAGTCTACGGACGCGCGGCTGTGCCGCAGCCCGCCGGTGGGAGTTGCGCGGAAAGCAGGTCAGGCCCGCCGCCCGCCGACACCGGCGGGCTGGCTAAACGAACGCCGTGGCGCGTTCATGGGCGGACGCTCTCCTCTGTTGGGTGCCTCGCGGGACCGGTGCGCGGTCACCGCTGTGCTCTCGCTGAAGCGTACAGGCAGACGGCGGCGGCCGCAGCCAGGTTCAGGCTCTCGGCGCGCCCGTGCAGCGGCACCCGGACGCGGGCGTCGGCGGCGGCGGTGAGCGCCTCCGGCAGACCGTGCGCCTCCGAGCCGAACAGCCAGGCGGTGGGGGCGGCGAGCCGGCCGGCGTCGGCGAGGTCGTCGAGGTCGTCCTCGCCGTAGCCGGTGGTGGCGAGCACGGTGAGGCCGGCGGCGCGCAGCGCGGCGACCACGTCGAGCGGGTCGGGCGCGCGGACCACGTCGACGTGGAAGAGGCTGCCGGCCGAGGCCCGGACGCACTTGCCGTTGTACGGGTCGACGGCGTCGCCGGCGAAGACGACCGCGCCGGCCCCGGCGGCGTCGGCGGTGCGCAGCACGGTGCCGGCGTTGCCCGGGTCGCGGATCTCGGCGAGCACCGCGACGAGGCGGGGCCCGCCGGCCAGGGCCCGCTCCAGGGACACGTCGAGGTGCCGGCAGACGGCGACCAGGCCCTGCGGGGCGACGGTCTCGGCGAGGGCGGCGAGGGCCTCGTCGGTCACCTCGGAGACCGGCACGTCGGCGCGGGCGGCGCCGGCGGCCAGGTCGGCGTGCCGGTCCAGGGCGGCGGGCGTACCGAAGAGTTCGGTGACCACCCCCGGGCGGGCCAGGGCCTCGCGGACCGCCTGCGGCCCCTCGGCGAGGAACCGGCCGGTGGCCTCGCGGTCCCGGCGGCGCTGGAGCCGGCGGGCGGCGACCACCCTGGGGGTACGCGGGGTGAAGGGGCCGGAGACAGCGTCGAGGCGTCTCCCGCGCGATGGTGACTGCATGGGAGACGCCTCGATCTGCTGATGCGGGTGGATCAGGCGGCCTGGGCCGCCGCGCCGCCGGTGCCCTCGGCCGTGACCGCGGCCCGGGCCAGCTCGACGATCGCCGCGAACGCGGCGGCGTCGTTGACGGCCAGGTCGGCCAGGATCTTGCGGTCGACCTCGATGCCGGCCAGGCGCAGGCCCTGGATCAGGCGGTTGTAGGTCATCCCGTTGGCGCGGGCGCCCGCGTTGATCCGCTGGATCCACAGCTGCCGGAAGTCGCCCTTGCGGTCGCGACGGTCCCGGTAGGCGTACTGCATCGAGTGCAGCACCTGCTCCTTGGCCTTGCGGTAGAGGCGGGAGCGCTGACCGCGGTAGCCGCTCGCGGTCTCCAGCAGGGTACGGCGCTTCTTCTGGGCGTTCACAGCCCGCTTGACGCGTGCCATCTCAACTCCTTCTTACGTCAGGTGGCGCGCGTCAGCGGCCGAGCAGCTTCTTGATGCGCTTGACATCGGCCTTGGCCAGCACGACGGTGCCGGTCAGCCGACGGGTCTGGGTGGAGGGCTTCTTCTCCAGGTTGTGCCGGAGGCCGGCCTGCTGGGCAACGATCTTGCCCTTGCCGGTCACCTTGACCCGCTTGCCCATCCCCGTGTGGCTCTTCATCTTCGGCATGTGGAACGTCTCTCCCCTGTTACTCGCCGCTGGTTTCGGCGACTGTGCCGGTGTCACCGGCCGCTGCGGTCTCGCCGGCCGGGGCGGCGCCCTCGGCTTCCCGCTCCCGCGGCCCGCCCCGGGCGGCCGTCGCGGCGACCGCGGCGGCCTTCGTGGCGCGGTGCGGCGCAAGCACCATGATCATGTTTCGGCCGTCCTGCTTCGGCGCGGCCTCGACGTACCCCAGCTCCGAGATCTCCGACTCGAGCCGGCGCAGGAGCCGGTAACCCAGCTCCGGGCGGCTCTGCTCGCGACCGCGGAACATGATCGTCACCTTGACCTTGTCGCCGGCCTT
Source organism: Micromonospora sp. NPDC023814 (assembly GCF_040639595.1). Taxonomy (NCBI): domain Bacteria; kingdom Bacillati; phylum Actinomycetota; class Actinomycetes; order Micromonosporales; family Micromonosporaceae; genus Micromonospora; species Micromonospora sp. NPDC023814. Next base: position 12,595 of record NZ_JBFAAF010000047.1, on the reverse strand, counting down.
GAGGAACCGCACCACGTGACCCTTCTTGGTCTCGTAGTCGTGCGGGTCGATCTTCGGCCGGAGCTTCATCTCCTTGATGACGGTCTGCTGCTGGTTACGCCGCGCTTCGCGCGCCTTCAGTGCGCTCTCGTACTTGAACTTGCCGAAGTCCATGAGCTTGCACACCGGAGGGCGCGCCATCGGCGCAACCTCGACCAGGTCCAGGTCTACGTCCGCGGCCAGCTGAAGGGCGCGCTCCAGCGGGACGATGCCCACCTGCTCACCCTCGGGGCCGACCAGTCGGACCTCACGTGCCCGGATCTGCTCGTTCACGCGTGGTTCGACGCTGATGGGGCCTCCTCGAGTCAAAGTCTCCTGCGTGGCCGACCCCGCGGCTCCCGGGTGGGAGCCGACTCGGAAAGCAGAAGGCCCCGGCGCATGCCAGGGCCCGCTCGACCGGTCGGCACGATCACATGATCGCGCATCCGGCGCCGGGACGTGCCCGGAACCGGTGACCGGACCCGGCCACCGTGGCGGCGACTCGGGTGGGAGCAGGCGCTCCTCTTTCATGGCTGTCTGGTCACGGGCGACTTGCTCGCACGCGGAGACAGCCTGGTCGACTCGACAACACTACACCCTCGCCCGAGCGCCCCCAAACCGGGCACCCCGGGCGGCCGGGCCGGGCCAGCGGCTCAGCGGCCGGTCGCGCCCTCGGCGAGACGGGCCTGGTGCGCCTGGTGCAGCCGGCGCAGCGCGCGGACCCCCTCGACGGCCAGCTCCTTGTCGGCGGCCTGCAGGGCGACCATGGGCAGCAGGTCGTCGTCGTGCAGCTCCAGGCTCGCCCAGGGCGCGCCCCGGTCGAAGCGGACCCCGCGGACGACCTCCCACGGCAGCTCGTACGAGCCGAGGACGTTGCGCACGCGCACACCGCGCCCGTCCGCCTCCACCCGGGGCCGGGTGAAGAGCAGGAAGCCGAGGGCGCCGAACACGCCGAGACCGACCATCGCGATCTGGTCGCCCCGCTGGAAGCTGCCGTAGCCGTTGCCGGTCGCACCGGTCAGCGAGGTGGCCACCAGACTGAACACCACGAGGAGCACGGCCGCCGAGGTCCAGCAGACCACCCGGATGCGGCGCGGGCGGAGGCGGATCGTCTCGGTTTCACTCACCCCACCAGTCTGCCACCCGCACCGGGCCGCTCGTCCGCCGCCACACGGGCGGACGGCACCGCGGCGCGGGTACGCCGGGCGGAGCCCCGACCGGCGATCAGCGCGGCCAGCAGGGTCAGCAGCGCGCCGGCGAGCACCGGCAGCCGGACGCCCGGCCCGCCCGGCACCAGCGCGTCCAACAGCAGGGCGCCGCCCAGTTGCCCGGCGACCAACGCCAGGCCGGTACGCAGCACCCCGATCGCGGGCACCCCGACCACCAGGCTCGCCACGATGACCACGCCGAGCAGGCCGCCGGTGTAGAGGTACCAGGCGTCCGGCCAGGTCGGGGCCGGGTCGGCCAGGGCGCCGGCCAGCGCCGCGACGAGCAGCACCACCGGCGTGGCGGTGGCGAAGTTGACCGCGACCCCGGCGGCGGCCGAGCCGGCGGCGGAGACCCGCGCGTTCAGCGCGGACTGGAGCGCGACGGCCACCCCGCCGGCCACGGCCAGCAGCACCAGCCCGAGGGCGAGGTCGCCGACGGGCCGGCCGAGCTGGGCCAGTGCCACGGCGGCCACGCCCAGCAGGGCGCCGGCCACCCGCGCGGGGGTGAGCGCCAGCCGCCCGACCGGCGCCAGCCCCGCCCGGTCCACGGCCAGCCCGCCGAGGCTGCCGCCGGCCACCTGCGCGATGGTGAAGACCGCCACCCCGAGCACCGGGACGACGTACGCGCCGAGCAGCACGATGGCCGCCCCGCCGAGCCCGCCCAGGTACGCCCACCAGGGCAGCCGGGCCCGGCGCAACGCGACCAGGCCGGCGCGTGCCGAGGGCAGGGCCAGCACCCCGACGCCGATCAGCAACGTCCCGCCGAGGTTGTTGACCACCGCGCCCAGGGTGGCGTTGCCGGCCCGCTCGCCCAGCTCGGCGTTGGCCACGCCCTGCGCCGCCGAGGCGAACCCGGCGAGGGTGACCACCACCATGGCCGCCCACGGCGGCAGGACGCGCGGCACCGGCCGGGCCGGGATGCCCGCCGCCGCGGGCGAGCCGCTCACAGCCGGCAGGCGTGGATGTTGGTGACGAGGATCGCGCGGGCACCGAGCTCGTAGAGCTCGTCCATGATCCGGTGCACGTCGTCGCTGAGCACCATCGCCTGCACCGCCACCCAGCCCTCGCGGTGCAGCGGGGAGACGGTCGGCGACTCGATGCCCGGGGTCAGCGAGCTGGCCCGGTCCAGCAGGCCGGCCGGCACGTCGTACGCGAGCATCACGTAGCGGCGGGCCACCAGGACGCCGTGCAGGCGGCGCAGCAGCTGCTCCGACTGCGGGTGCGCCGGCGCGCCGGTACGGCGGACGAGCACCGCGGAGGAGCGCAGCAGCGGTTCGCCGAAGACCACCAGGCCGGCCTGGCGCAGCGTGGTGCCGGTCTCCACCACGTCGGCGACCACGTCGGCGACGCCGAGCCGGATGGCGTTCTCCACGGCCCCGTCCAGGCGGATCACGTCGGCCTTCACGCCCAGCTCGGCCAGGTGCCGCTCGACCAGCCCCGGGTACGCGGTGGCGATCCGGTGCCCGCCCAGCTCCCGTACGTCGTCGACGTCCTCGGGGCGGGCGGCGAAGCGGAAGGTGGCCCGGCCGAAGTCGAGGTCCACCACCTCCTCGGCCGGCGCGCCGGAGTCGATCAGCAGGTCGCGGCCGGTGATCCCGACGTCGAGGTCCCCGGAGCCGACGTAGGTGGCGATGTCCTTGGGCCGCAGGTAGAAGAACTCGATGTCGTTGGGCTCGTCCCGGCAGACGAGGTCCTTGGGGTCGGTGCGCTGGCGGTAGCCCGCCTCGCGCAGCATCTGGGCGGCCTTCTCGGCCAGGGCGCCCTTGTTGGGTACGGCGACACGCAGCATGACGGAGTGCTCCTTCGATCGGATCTGATCAACGGCGGGGCGCACTCACAAATGTCGGTAGACGTCCTTCAGGTCGAGGCCGCTGGCGAGCATCAGCACCTGGACCTGGTAGAGCAGCTGGGAGATCTCCTCGGCGGTCCGCTCCGGCCCCTCGTGCTCGGCGGCCATCCACGACTCGGCCGCCTCCTCGACGACCTTCTTGCCGATGAAGTGCACGCCCTTCTCGAGCGCGGCGACCGTGCCCGAGCCAGGGGTGCCGGCGGCGGCCTTGGCCTGCAGCTCGGCGAACAACTCCTCGAACGTCTTCACGCCGCGATTCTTCCAGCCACCCGCCGAGGTCGCGTGCTCCGGGTCCGGCCGCGTCGTCTTCCCCACCGCACCCTCCCGAGGGGTGGGACGGCCCACGTCGGTCGATCGACCCGGCCGCCCCACCGCCGGCCCCGGCGCTCAGCCGCCGAAGCCGACCCGGTGGCCGCTGGTGGCGATGCCCCGGATGGCGAGGGCGGCGTCGAGCGCGGCGACCGTGGCCGCCCAGCCCTTGTCCTCCGCCGAGCCGGGCAGCCCCGCCCGGTCCCGGGCCTGCTCGATCGTGTCCACGGTGAGGACGCCGTGCGCCACCGGCCTGCCCTCGTCCAGCGCGACCCGGGTCAGCCCGTCGGTCACCGAGCGGCAGACGTAGTCGAAGTGGGCGGTGGCGCCCCGGACCACCACGCCGAGCGCGACCACCACGTCGCAGCGGCGCGCGAGGGCCTGGGCCACCACGGGCAGCTCGACCGAGCCGGCCACCCGGGCGGTCACCGCGCGGGCCCCGCACGCCTCGGCGGCGGCGACCGCCCGGTCGAGCATGTGGTCGGTCAGCTCGCCGTGCCACCGCGCGGCCACCACGCCGACCGTCATCCCGGCGGCGTCCACCGCCGTCACGCCCGGCTCCCCGAAACCCGCCATGTCTACGCTCCGATCTCGTCGCCGGGGACGGGCCGGCCCATCGGGGCCTCGGTGACCTCGTCCAGCTCGTCCATCAGGTGCCCCATCCGGTCCCGCTTGGTGCGCAGGTAGCGCACGTTCTCCGGGTGCGGCCGCACCGGCAGCCCCTCGCGGCCGGTGACGGTCAGCCCGTAGCCCTCCAGGCCGGCCCGCTTGGCCGGGTTGTTGGTGAGCAGCCGCATCGAGCGCACCCCGATGTCGTAGAGGACCTGCGCGCCGGTGCCGTAGTCCCGGGCGTCGGCCGGCAGACCCAGGTCGAGGTTGGCGTCCACGGTGTCCCGGCCCTGGTCCTGGAGCTGGTACGCCTGGAGCTTGTGCAGCAGGCCGATGCCGCGCCCCTCGTGGCCGCGCACGTAGAGCACCACGCCGCGCCCCTCCCCGGCGACCCGGTCCAGGGCCGCGTCGAGCTGGGGGCCGCAGTCGCAGCGCACCGAGCCGAAGACGTCGCCGGTGAGGCACTCGGAGTGCACCCGCACCAGCACGTCCCGCCCGTCGCCGATCTCGCCCATGACCAGGGCGACGTGCTCGGCCGAGTCGTGCTCACTGCGGTAGCCCAGCGCCCGGAACACCCCGTGCCGGGTCGGCATCCGGGCCTCGGCGACCAGCTCGACCTGCTTCTCGGTGCGCCGCCGGTACGCGACCAGGTCGGCGATGGTGACCAGGGTCAGCGCGTGCTCCGCGCAGAACTTCTCCAGGTCCGGCAGCCGCATCATGGTGCCGTCGTCGTTGACCAGTTCGCAGAGCACGCCGGCGGGGCGCAGCCCGGCCAGCCGGGTCAGGTCGACGGCGGCCTCGGTGTGCCCGGGCCGGCGCAGTACGCCGCCCTCCCGGGCGCGCAGCGGCACCACGTGCCCGGGGCGGGCCAGGTCGGTCGGGCCGGTGCCGGGGTCGGCGAGCAGCCGGATGGTGTGCGACCGGTCGGCGGCGGAGATGCCGGTGCTGACCCCCTCCCGGGCGTCCACCGTCACCGTGTAGGCGGTGCCCCGCCGGTCCTGGTTGGTGTGGTGCATCGGCGGAAGGTCCAGCCGGTCGCACTCGCTCTCGGTCAGCGGCACGCAGATGTAGCCGGACGTCCACCGCACCATGAACGCGAGCAGCTCCGGCGTCGCCAACTCGGCGGCGAAGATCAGGTCGCCCTCGTTCTCCCGGTCGGCGTCGTCGACCACGACGACGGGCCGGCCGGCGGCGATGTCCGCCACCGCCTGCTCGATACTCCCAAAGGTGGTCATGCCGGCACTCCGCTCTGCTCCGCGCCGCCATGACGCATCACACTGAGCCTGATGATTCGCTCGCTCCGCTCGCTCATGCCACGGCCTCCGAGTAGGTCTGCGGGATCGGGGCGGGCGCCGGGCGGGCGACCCGCGAGGTGCGCCACCAGGCGACGACGCCCCAGGCACAGAAGGCGCCGTAGACGAGGTACATGGCCGCCGAGGGGTAGAACCCGCCGCGCAGCAGCAGCGGCACGCCGACGGCGTCGACGGCGATCCAGACCAGCCAGAAGTCCACCCAGCCGCGGGCCATGCCGTAGGTGGCCAGCAGGCTGCCGGTGAGGATCCAGGCGTCGGGCAGCGGACCCCAGGAGCCCAGCGCGGCGAGCACCGGGTAGAACGCGGCGGTGCCGAGGACGGCGGCGGCCAGCAGGCCCAGCCGCTCCCGGCCGGTGGCCCAGCGGGGCGCCACGGCGGCCTGGTCGTCGTCCCCGTGGCGGCGGTTGCGCGACCAGCGCCACCAGCCGTAGAGGCTGACCGCGAAGAAGAAGACCTGCCGGCCGGCCTGCCCGTAGAGGTCGTGCGCCTGCGGCGTGGCGAAGACCCCGCCCAGGAACACGGTGAACAGCAGCGCGTTGCCGATCATGCCGACGGGCCAGGCCCAGACCACCCGGCGCAGACCGAACAGGGCCGAGGCCAGCCCGAAGCCGTTGCCGACGATCTCCCGGACCAGCACCGGCGAGCCCCCGATGCTCAGCTGCGCGTCGAGCAGCCACCCGAGCGGGCCCATCAGGCCGCCCCTCCCGTCGCAGCGGCGTCCGGCAGGCCGGCGACCGGGGCGTCCGTGCCCGGGAGCCCGCCGGGCGGGCCGGCCTCGGGGCGGCCGGGGTCGGCCAGCCGGGCGCCGAGCAGCCGCTCGACGTACTTGGCGAGGACGTCCACCTCGAGGTTGACCGGGTCGCCGACGCCCCGCGCGCCGAGGGTGGTCAGCTTCAGCGTGGTCGGGATCAGCCCGACGGCGAACCAGTCCGGGCCGACGTCGGCCACGGTCAGCGAGACGCCGTCGACGGTGATCGAGCCCTTCTCCACCACGTACCGGGCCAGGGCGGCGGGCAGGCGGAACCGGACGGTCTCCCACTGCGCGGCCGGCTCCCGGGCGAGCACCTCGCCGACGCCGTCGACGTGGCCCTGCACCAGGTGCCCGCCGAGGCGGCTGCCGAGCGCGGCGGCCCGCTCCAGGTTGACCGGGTCGCCGGCCCGCAGCGCGCCCAGCGCGGAGCGGCGCAGCGTCTCCCCCATCACGTCCGCCGTGAAGACCCCGTCGGCGGCGTCCACCACGGTCAGGCAGACGCCGTTGACCGCGATCGAGTCGCCGTGCCGGGCGTCGGAGGTGACCAGCGGGCCGCGGACCGCGACCAGCGCCGAGTCACCCGCCGTCGGAGTGATCCGGACGACCTCACCCAACTCCTCGACGATGCCGGTGAACATGTCAGCCCTCCCTCTTCCGGGGCAGCGCGGTGATCCGCAGGTCCGGTCCGACCTGCGTGACGTCGACGTACTCCAGGTCGATGGCCTCGGCGATGGTGGTCACACCGGCGTCCACCAGGGCGGTCGGGCCGGCGCCGAGCAGCCGGGGCGCGACGTAGCCGACGATCTTGTCGACCAGGCCGGCGGCGAGGAAGGCGCCGGCCAGCGTGGGACCCCCCTCCAGCAGCGCCGCCCGGACCCCGCGCCCGTGCAGCGCGGCGAGCAGCGCCGGCAGGTCGACCCGACCGTCGGGCCCGACGCCGACCTCCGCGGCGGTGGCGACCCACGTCCGGGCCGCGCCGTCGCGGACCCGGGCGTCGACCGGCGTACGCCCCGCCGAGTCCACCACCACGCGCAGCGGCTGCCGGATGCTGAGGGTGCCGTCGCGCAGGTTGCGGGCGGTGAGCCGGGGATCGTCGGTGAGCACCGTGCCCACCCCGGCGATCACCGCGTCGACGGTGCCGCGCAGCGCGTGCACGTCCATCCGGGCCGCCTCGGAGGTGATCCACATGCTGGTGCCGTCGGCCGCCGCCGACCGGCCGTCCAGCGTGGCGGCGAACTTCCAGATCACGTACGGCCAGCCGCGGCGCATCGAGGTGAGCCAGGCGATGTTGCCGGCCTCGGCCTCCGCCTCGCGTACCCCCAGGTCCACCTGGACCCCGGCGGCGCGCAGCGTGGCGGCCCCGCCGGAGGCGACCGGATTGGGGTCGGGCACGGCGATGACCACCCGGGCGACGCCGGCCTGGACCAGCGCGGTGCTGCAGGGACCGGTGCGGCCGGTGTGGTCGCAGGGTTCGAGGGTGACCACGGCGGTGCCGCCGCGGGCGCGCTCCCCCGCCTGGGCGAGCGCGACGATCTCGGCGTGCGGCCCGCCGGCGTAGGCGTGGAACCCCTCGCCGACGACCTGGCCGTCGACGTCCAGCAGCACGCAGCCGACCACGGGGTTGGGGCTGGTCGTGCCGAGACCGCGCGCGGCGAGTTCGACCGCGCGACGCATCGCCTCGTCGACGGAGACGCCCCCCATTGCCCTGCCCTCTCACTCGCCGGTCGGCGCGCGGGCGGGTCACGGGAGGCAACGGCACGGGCCGCGGGCGTGCGGCGGCGGAGGTCCGGGTACGGCGGAGCCGACCCGGGGGGCGCGCACGGCACGCTGAGGTCAGCGGCCGGACAGGGCCCGTCCGTCCCGCGCGCTGTCTCCCATCCGGACTGTCTGGGCGCGGTTTCCCGCCCCCAACCGTCGGCCCCGGATTCTCACCAGGTCCACCGGGCGGCACGAGGCCGACCGGGTCGCGGGCTTACCACGGTCACGCCGTGGATCACCGCCGGTTCGGAATTACACCGAGTCCCGCCAGCGCGTGGTGGGTACACCGGCAGTCTTACACGCCCGACGGGGGGTGGCGCCACCGAGGCGAGCTACTTCACAGCGGGAATACGCGGTCACGTCACCCCGCGTCGCCGGTCCACGGCCACGTACGAGCCGGGCTGGCTCTTGGCCACCGTCTTCATCTCGGAGGCGACCGCGATCGCCTCGAGGGGGTCGGTGAACCGCTTGTTGGCGTCGGAGATGGAGACGCCGATGGAGAGGGTGACCAGGGCGGCGCGTCGGATGTTGCCCCGCCGGTCCTTCAGCTCCACGTAGCCGCGGGCGGCGTCGGCGGGGTCGTAGAGCGAGTCGGCGGCCTTCTCGAAGTCGGCGGACACCCGCGAGGTGAGCGGACGCACCTGCTCCGGCGTGCAGACGATGACGAAGTCGTCGCCGCCGACGTGGCCGAGGAAGGCCGGCGGCAGCCCCACCGAGACCACCGCCCGGTGCAGGCTGCGCGCCAGGGCCGAGATGAAGTCGTCGCCGCGCACGAAGCCGTACCGGTCGTTGACGCTCTTGAACCGGTCGATGTCGATGTAGCCGACGGCGTAGTCGACGCCGCTGCGGACCCGGTCGGAGATCTCTCGGCGGATCCGGCTGTTGCCGGGCAGCCCGGTCAGCGGGGAGACCTCGCGGAACTCCTTGTTGCGCCGCAGCGTCGAGCTGACCCGGGCCACCAGCTCCGCCGTGTCGAAGGGCTTGACCAGGTAGTCGTCGGCGCCGGCGCTGAGCCCGTGCACCTTGTCCACCGTCATGCCCTTGGCGGTCAGCATGATCACCGGCAGCGCCGAGGTCATCGGGTCGGCCCGCAGCCGCCGGGTCAGCTCCAGCCCGTCGATGCGCGGCATCATCAGGTCGACCACGGCCAGGTCGGGACGCTGGCGCTCGATCACCTCGAGCGCCTCCTGCCCGTCGCCGGCGTGGATCACCTCGAAGCCGTGCAGCCGCAGGTTGAACTCGACGAAGCGCGCGATGTCCTCGTCGTCGTCGACGACGAGGATGATGTCCTTGCGGTCGCCGCCGGGCTCCACCTCAGGCCCCGGGGGCGGCGCGTTCCGCGAGTGCGCGCAGCTTCCGGACGGCCTCGGCGGGATCGTCGGCGCCGTAGACGGCGGTGCCGGCGACGAAGGCGTCCGCACCGGCCTCGGCCGCCTGCGCGATGGTGTCGGCGGCGATCCCCCCGTCGACCTCGATGCGCAGTTCGAGGTGGCCGCTGTCGACGTGCCGGCGGGCGGCGCGAACCTTGTCCAGCAGTTGCGGGATGAAGCGCTGCCCGCCGAAGCCCGCCTTGATCGTCATGATCAGCAGCGTGTCGAAGCTCGGCAGCAGCTCCAGGTACGGCTCGATCGGCGTGTCCCGGTCGATCGCCAGCCCGGCCTTCGCGCCGGCCGAGCGGAGGTCCTTGGCCAGCGCCACCGGGTCGTCGCACGCCTCGGCGTGGAATGTGACGTTGTACGCCCCGGCGTCGGCGTAGCCGGGGGCCCACCGGCGCGGGTCCTCGATCATCAGGTGCACGTCGAAGGGCAGCTCGGTGGCGGCCCGCAGGCTCTGCACCACGGGCAGCCCGATGGTCAGGTTGGGCACGAAGTGGTTGTCCATGACGTCCACGTGCAACCAGTCCGCGGCGTTCTCGACGGCACGGACCTCTTCGGCGAGGCGGGCGAAATCGGCGGCGAGGATGCTGGGCGCGACGATCGGCGGCGGTACGGTCACGGGGCCAGTGTACGAACGCGGTGACCGGCCGCCCGCAGCGCGCCACCACCGGGACACCCGGTGACCCGGCGGTGACCGGTCGTGCGGAACTGGCGGACTCGATTTCTGTCCCCGTCCCAGCGGGAGCGGAAGGACGGCGGCCACGGGGTGCGGTGTCTCCTGTGGAGCGACGACCGGAAGCTGACCCGCTCGATGCGGGGCGCCGGCCCGCAGGGACTCCCCCGCGATCCGGGCTCGGTGCCGTATGCTGCCGCACCGTGACGTGTCCGGCCGCCTCGCGCCGGCCGGACCACGATCGGCGGGAGGTCGGGGCGATGCGACGGTGGTGGACGGCGGCCGCGGCCGGCGCGGTGGCGGCCCTGGCGCTGGCCGGCTGCGGCGCCCCGGCCGGCACCGACCGGGACCTGACCGACGACTGGCCGGCGCCCGCCGCGCCGCAGGCGTTCGTCCCCGCCACCGGGGCCTGCCACCGCGAGATTCAGGACGTCGGCTACCTCACCGCCTACAACCCGGTCGACTGCGCCGAGTCGCACCGCGCGGAGACCGTGCACGTCGGCACGTTCACCGGGGCGGCGGCCGAGCGCACCACGCCTCCGCCGGCCGGCTCGGCCGGCATGCGCGCCGCCCGGACCGAGTGCGACACGAAGGTCAACGAGGTGGTCGGCGGGGACTGGCGCTCCGGCCGGCTCGGGCTGAGCGTGGTGCTGCCGTCGCCGCAGGCGTGGGGCGGCGGCGCCCGCTGGTTCCGCTGCGACCTGAGCGAGCAGGCCAGCCTCGACGAGGCGAGCGCGAAGTTCCGGACGGGAAGCCTGAAGGGCGCCCTGGCCGGCGCCGCCCCGCTCGCCCACCGCTGCTTCAACCCCAAGCTGAGCGACGACGAGGTGCGGGAGATGGTGGAGGTGGCCTGCACCAGCAGGCACCACGCCGAGTTCGTCGGCGTCTGGCGGGCCCCGGACACCAGCTACGACGCCTTCACCCGGGACAGCCAGAAGGTGCACCGGGCCTGCCGCGCGCTGATCGCGACGTACGTCAAGGTGCCGAACAACGGCGACCTGAAGTACCGGGCGGGCTCGATCTTCTACCACCCCCTCGAGCAGGAGTGGCGCAACGGCAACCGGGGCGTGCAGTGCTTCCTCTGGGTCAGCGACCGCAACCTGACCCGCTCGGTGAAGGGCGCCGGCACGAAGGGCCTGCCGGTCACCTGAGCGCCCGGACCGGCACCGGACCGACCCGGCACGGGGCGGCCACCCGAGGGTGACCGCCCCGTCGGGCGTCCGTTGTCAGGTGCGGCGCAGCACCGCGAGGAACATCGCGTCGGTGCCGTGCCGGTGCGGCCACAGCTGCACCGTCGGCCCGTCGCCGAGGCCGGGCATCCCCGCCGGCAGCAGCGGCCGGGCGTCGACGAAGTCGACCGGCACTCCCGAACGGCGGGCCGCCTCGGTCACCGTCACGTGCGTCTCCACGGTGTGCGGGGAGCACGTCACGTAGGCGACCACGCCACCCGGACGGACGGCCCGCAGCGCCGCGGCGAGCAACTCCCGCTGCAACCGGGTCAGCGGCGGCAGGTCCGACGGCTCGCGCCGCCAGCGGGACTCCGGCCGGCGGCGCAGCGACCCCAGCCCGGTGCACGGAGCGTCGACCAGCACCCGGTCGAAGTGCGCCTCCGGCAGTTTCGGGTCGGCGCCGACCGTGCGGCCGTCGGTGTGCAGCACGGTCACCGGCAGGCCCCGGGTGGCCTGGGCGACCAGCCGCGCCCGGTGCTCGGAGACCTCGACGGCGGTCAGCCGCGCGTCCCGCTGCGCGGCGAGGGCGCCGAGCAGGCCGGACTTGCCGCCTGGGCCGGCGCACAGGTCGAGCCAGCGCCCGTCCGGGCCGTCCAGCGGGGCCACCGCCAGGGCGTTGGCCACCAGTTGGGAGCCCTCGTCCTGCACGTGGGCCCGCCCCTCGGCCAGCGCCGGCAGGTCGCCGGGCGCCCCGCCCGAGAGATAGACGGCGTACGGGGAGAAGGCCCCCGGGGCCGCGCCGACCTCGTCGGCCAGCGCGACCGGGTCGGCCAGCCCGGGCCGGGCGCACAGGTGCACCGGCGGGCGCTCGTTGTCCTCGATGAGCAGCCGGGCGGTCTCGCCGAGGTCGCCGCCGAGGGCCTCGGCGAAGGCCCGCACGATCCACTGCGGATGGCTGTACGCCAGCGCGAGGTGCCCGATCGGGTCGGTCTCCATCGGCGGGGCGAGCTTGGCCACCCAGGCGTCCGCGTCCCGGCCGGCGACCTCGCGCAGCACCGCGTTGGCGAAGCCCGTCGCGCCGGGGCCGACCGCGCGGACCAGGTCGACGGTCGAGGAGACCGCGGCGTGCGCCGGCACCCGGGTGTGCAGGAGTTGGTACGCCCCGAGCCGCAGCGCGTCGCGTACCGGCGGGTCGATGCGCTGCACGTCCCGCCCGGCCGCGTCGGTGAGGATCGCGTCGAGGGTGCCGAGGTGGCGCAGCGTGCCGTAGGTCAGCTCGGTGGCGAAGGCCGCGTCCCGGCCGGTCAGCCCGGTGTCACGCAGCAGCGACGGGAGCACCAGGTTGGCGTACGCGTCGTCCCGGTGCACCGCCGCGACGGCCTCGTACGCGACCTGCCGCGGCAGGTCCACCGCCGGGCGGGCCGGGCGACGGCCGCCGTCGCGCCGGTCGCCGCCGGGGCGGGCACCCGTCCCGGACGAGCCGCCGGAGTTCCCCACGTGCTACGCCGTGCCCGGTCCGGACGGGCTGCACCGGGCCCAGCGCTTCGCCGCGTACGCCGTGG
>NZ_JBFAAF010000046.1:0-63181 GCF_040639595.1 Micromonospora sp. NPDC023814 | reverse complement strand
GCCCCAGTTGTACGCCACCCTGGCCGCGCCCGCATGCGCCAGCACCGCCCGCTGCTGACACGGCGTCAGATCCAGAGCAAACCGGTACGCCTGTACCGCCTTCACGACGACGGGTCCTGTGTGGTGGCGGCCTCGACCGCCCGACGCACCCGATCCGCAGCAGCCCCACGGCCGTAGAGACGCACGCACAACAAGGTCAAGATCTCCGTGACGTCCCCGACCAGGTCATCGTCGACCTCCGCCGGGTCGACCACCAACAGCCTGCGACCCTGCGCGGCCAGCGCCGCCTCGACATACTCGGCACCGAAACGGACGAACCTGTCACGGTGCTCCACAACAATGGCCGTGACCGCCGGGTCGCGCAGCAGCGCGAGGAACTTCTTACGGTGCCCGTTCAGCGCGGATCCGACCTCAGTCACCACCTGCGACACCGGCAGGTTCCGCCCAGTCGCCCACGTGACGACCCGAGCGACCTGCCGGTCAAGATCGGCGCGCTGCTCGGCGGACGAGACCCGGGCGTACACCACCACCCGCTCGACGCCAGCCGAGGCAGCAGGCAACGGCTCGCCCACCATGATGAGTCGACCCAGCCGGTAAGTAGGAACAGGCAGCGTCCCAGCCGCGTACTGCCGCCGCGCGGTCACATACGCGATCCCCTGAGACGCCGCCCACTCCTTCAAATTCACCCGATCACCATAGCAATCATAAGGACGCTAGAGACCACCCAAACGCAAGCAGTTGTTAACCCCCGACCGGAACGGGCCGCCGCGCGGGCGGGACGGCGTCAGCGCAGCGACTCCAGCCGGTGCACCAGCTCCGCCGGCCCCGGCATCGCGGCGATCTCGGCGCTGACCTGCCTCGCCGCGTCGCGCAACGCCGGATCGCCGACCAGCCGGGTCAGGGTGTCGGCGGTGATGTCGCGGGCCCGGACCGCGATTCCCGCGCCGCGCGCCGCCACCAACTCGGCGTTGTGCCGCCGGTCGCCGGGCCCGACGGTGGCCAGCTGCGGCACCCCCGCGGTCAGCGCGGTGAAGACGCTGCCCGCACCGCCGTGGTGGACCAGCGCCGCGCTCGCCGGCAGGGCCTCGACGAGCGGAATCCAGTCGACGGTGCGCACGTTGCCGGGCAACACCCGGCGGGCCAGCCGCGCGTCCGGGCGGACCAGGACGAACTCGGCGTCGACCCGGTCGGCGGCGGCGACGACCGCCGGCATCGGCCCGGCGCTGCCGGGGCCGGCGACGGTGCTGCGGCTGACCAGCACCCGCGGGCGCTCCCCCGGCTCGCGCAGCCAGCCCGGCAACTCGCCGCCGCCGGCGTGGGCGGCGTAGCGCATGGGCCAGCCGTCCTGGTGCCGCACGCTGGGCGGGGCGACGGCGATCGCGGCGGCCGGGGGCGGCAGCTCCGTCAGGCCGTGCCGGCGCAGGGCCCCGCCCAGGCGCGCGAGGGTGACCCGGACCAGTTCCCGGCCGTCGAAGAGGGCGTTCTCCTGGCGTACGGCGGGCACGCCGCGCGTCGCGGCGGCAAGCGCCCCGGCCACCGCGAACGGCTCGTGGACCACCAGGTCGGGCTTCCACCGCGCGGCGACGGCGACCACCCCGTCGGCGATCTGGTCGTTGACCGCGCCGAAGAGCAGCGCCGCGCCCCGGGTGCCGGCCGTGCCGGCCAGCTCGGCCCGGGCGATCAGCGGGTGGCGCAGCATGACGCCCCGGGCGATCCGGCCGAAGTCGAACGCCGGCGCGACATCGCGCACCGGCAGCCCGGACTGCTCCGCCCGCAGGCCGTCGGCGGCGGTGGCGACGAGCACCTCGTGCCCGGCGGCACGCAGCGCGGCGGCCAGCGGCAGCAGGGGGAAGACGTGCCCGATCAACGGCGCGGAGACCACCAGAACTCGCACCGCCCCGATGCTAGCTGCGCCGGTAACGCCCGTGGGGGCGGCGAGGTCGGGCGCATCGGCGGCGGCGCGAGGCTCAGCCGGCGGGCGGCGGCAGGGTGCGGCTGCGGCCCCGGAACTCGGCGACCACCTCGCCGCCGTCGCGGGTGACGGTGACGTCGTAGATGCCGCTGCGGCCGTACCGGGTGCGCTCGGTGGCGCGGGCGGTCAGCAGGTCGCCCTCGCGGGCGGGACGGACGAAGGTGATCTCGCCGCCGGCGGCGACGGTGACCGGACCGTGGCTGTTGCAGGCCAGCGCGAAGGCGGTGTCGGCGAGCAGGAAGACGAAGCCCCCGTGGGCGATCGCGTGGCCGTTGACCATCGCACCGGTCACCCGCATCCGGGCCACCGCCGCCCCGTCGGCGGCGTCCACCAGCTCGATGCCGAGCCCCTTCGACGCCGCGTCGGCGTCGAACATGTCGTACGCGGCGTTGCGCCCCGCCATGTCAGCCGCCCCGCCGCTGGTCGACGATCCGCCGCATCTTGCCCATCGACCGCTCCACCCCGTCCGGGGCGACCACCTCGACCGCCACGCTCACTCCGATCGTGTTCTTGACCAGCCCGACCAGCGCCCCGCCGGCCCGCTCGGCGGCCTCGACGGCCACCCCCGCCCGCCGCTCCACCCGGACGGTCAGCGTGTCCATCCGCCCCTCCCGCCCGAGGACGCACTGGAAGTGCGGCGAGAGCTGCGGCGTACGCAGGATCAGCTCCTCGATCTGGGTGGGGAAGACGTTCACCCCGCGCACGATCATCATGTCGTCGCTGCGCCCGGTGATCTTCTCGATCCGGCGCATCGGACGGGCGGTACCGGGCAGCAGCCGGGTCAGGTCGCGGGTCCGGTAGCGGACGACCGGCATGGCCTCCCTCGTGAGCGAGGTGAGCACCAACTCGCCGTGCTCGCCGTCGGGGAGCACCTCTCCGGTGACCGGGTCGACGATCTCCGGATAGAAGTGGTCCTCCCACAGGTGCGGCCCGTCCTTGGTCTCCACGCACTCGTTGGCCACGCCCGGGCCCATCATCTCGGACAGGCCGTAGACGTCCACGGCGTGCATGTCGAGGCGCTGTTCCATCTCCCGGCGCATGTCCTCCGTCCACGGCTCCGCGCCGAAGACCCCGACCTGGAGCGAGGTGGCGCGCGGGTCGATCCCCTGCCGCTCCATCTCGTCCACGATCGCGAGCATGTAGCTGGGAGTCACCATGATGACCTCCGGTTCGAAGTCCCGGATCAGCATCACCTGGCGTTCGGTCATCCCGCCGGAGACGGGGATGACGGTGCAGCCCAGTTCCTCCGCGCCGTAGTGCGCACCGAGCCCGCCGGTGAACAGCCCGTAGCCGTACGCGACGTGCACGCGGTCGCCGGGGCGGCCGCCGGCGGCCCGGATCGACCGGGCCATCAGCCGGGCCCAGGTCCGCAGGTCGTCGCCGGTGTAGCCGACCACCGTCGGCCGGCCGGTGGTGCCGGAGGAGGCGTGCACCCGGGCGATGCGTTCGCGCGGCACGGCGAACATGCCGAACGGGTAGTTCTCCCGCAGCTCCGCCTTGCCGGTGAACGGGAAGCGGGCCAGGTCGGCCAGGTCCCGGCAGTCGTCGGGGTGCACCCCGGCGGCGTCGAAGGCGCGGCGGTAGTGCGGCACGTTGTCGTACGCGTGCCGCAGCGACCAGCGCAGCCGCTCCCGCTGTACCGCCCGCAGCTCGTCGACGCTCGCCCGCTCGATCGGCTCCAGGTCCTCGGGGCGCGGGGTGCGGTCCTGCATCGGTGCCTCCTGCACGTCCTGCTGGCGCGGCGGCGGGGTCGCGTACCGACACCTCCGGATCGCCCCGGAACCGGGCCGCCCCGCCCGCCGATCTTGGTACCGTACGCCGGCCGGCGGCGCGGCACCACCGGCGGCCGGGACGGCCGGCGGGCCCGGCGGTCAGACGGTGAGCAGCGTCTTGCCGATCGCGGCACGCTCCTCGATCGCCCGATGGGCGTCGGCGGCCCGGTGCAACGGGAAGGTCTGGCCGACCAGGGGCGCGATCCGCCCCGCCGCCGTGGCGTCGAGCGCGGCCCGCAGGTGCCGGCGCGCCTGCTCGGGGGTGAACTGGACGTCGCCGATGCCGGTGACGGTGATGCCCCGGGCGCGCGCGGCCTCGGCGGCGGGCACCGCGAACTCCCCGGCCGGGGTGCCGTGCGCGGAGAACCGCCCGCCGTCGCGCACCAGGTCGAACGCCGCCCGGCCGTAGTCGCCGCCGGCACCGTCGAAGACGACGTGCGGGCCGTCCGTCGCGGCCCGGACCCGCAGCGTCCAGTCCGGCTCGGCGTAGTCCACCACGACGTCGGCGCCCAGCCGGCGCAGCGCGTCGAGCTTGGCCGCGCCCCGGGCCGCCGCGACGACGAGCCCGCCTCGGGCGCGGACCTCCTGCACGAGCACCACGCCGAGGCCGCCGGCGGCGGCGGTGACCAGCACGTGGTCCCCGGGGCGGACCGGCACCAGGTCGAGCAGGCCGAACGCGGTCGTCCCGTCGTGCAGCAGCGCCGCCGCGTCCGGCAGGGACACCCCGTCGGGCACCGGCACCAGCCCCTCGGCGGGCACCACGGCGCGTTCCAGGTAGCCGCCCCGCTCGTCGGTGCTGGTGACCACCCGCCGGCCGGTCCAGCCCGGGTCGACCCCCGCGCCGACCGCGCCGACGGTGCCGGCGACCCCGACCCCCGGCCGGTACGGCGGCCGGATGGGGAAGTACTCGCCGCCCTGCCCGCGCCGGATCATCGTCTCCACCCAGAGCACGTCCGCGACGGACACCTCGACCACGACCTCGTCCGGGCCGGGCACCGGCTCCGGGGCCTCGGTCAGGGCCAGCACCTCCGGCCCGCCGAACGTCGCCACCTCGATCACCCGCATGTCACCCTCCACATCGCTCGCCGACGTGGTCCAGCCTCGGAGGTGAAGCGGGGTTTAGGTCAACGGGCGGCGCCGTGGTGCCGCCCACACGTCACGGGTTCTCCGGGTCGAGGTCGCGCTCGCGCAGCAGCGCGTCCAGCTTGGCTTCGATCCGCTCGTCGGACTCCCGGGACTGGGAGGAGCCCCAGTAGTAGAACAGGGCCAGGCCGGCCGCCTGCCAGATGAGCTGGAGGAACTCGGACTGCCAGTTCTCGAAGGTGGAGGCGAGGAACTGCGGCAGGAAGTCCGCCCAGGCGAAGGACTGGCCGTGCTGGCTCGCCTCGTTGCTCTCCACCGCCGCCTGGAAGACGAACTGGCCGATCCAGGAGAACAGGAACAGCGCCCCGGTCACCAGCGCGAACGCGTACGCCCGGGGCCAGCGCGGCTTCCGGAACGGCGGCCCCCCGGCCCGCCTGGCGTTGCGGCGCGAACTTCCCCCGTCGACCGCTGGACCGGACGGACGCACGTCGGCCGGCGTCGTCGTATCCGCCATCACGACCCCCTCTCGACAATCCCCTGTCGGGCATGTGCCCCGGCTCGGCGCTGCCGAAACGGTGGGTCGGCGTGGCGGAACGGTGGGTCGGCGGTGGCGGCGTGGCGTGCGGCGGGTCAGCGGGACGCCGGGAGCCGGTGCAGCGCGTCGACCAGCGGGGCGAGCTCCGGTGCGGCCTCGGCATCGGCCAGCGCCTCGGCCAGCACCCGGTCGTGGGTGGGCCGGGCCTGGGCGAGCAGCTCGCACCCGGCGGGGGTGAGCTCGGTGTAGATGCCGCGTCGGTCGTCGGCGCAGAGGACCCGGGTGAGCAGGCCGCGGTCCTCCAGGCGGGTGACCAGCCGGGTGGTGGCGCTGTCGGAGAGCGCGGCGGCCCGGGCCAGCTGCCGCATCCGCATGTGCCAGCCGTCCTGCCGGGAGAGCGCGTCGAGCACCGTGTACTCGACCACGGAGAGCTGGTGCCCGGCCTGGAGCGCGCGTTCCAGCGACGCCTCGATGAGGCCGTGGAGCGCGGCGAGGGTGCGCCAGCCCTGTGCGCGGACCTCCACGGCGTCGTCACCGATGCCCATCCGACCTCCTCGCGATGTGACCCGGTCGACCCCCAGCCTAGCAGGCTTGCGCCGATATCCCGCGCGTGCAACCATTTCGTTGCTTCCGCGTGTAGTTGCATGCGCCATCTATCTGCCTCTCTCCTGGAACGGAAGACCATGTCTGGACGGAACCGGTCCCTGCCCGGTGGGCTGCTCGCGCTGGCCGTCGGCGCCTTCGGCATCGGCCTCACCGAGTTCGTGATCATGGGGCTGCTGCCCCAGGTGGCCGCCGACTTCGCGGTGACCGAGTCGGTCGCCGGGTGGCTGATCTCCGGCTACGCGCTCAGCGTCGCGATCGGCGGCGTGGCGCTGACCGCGGCGGTCACCCGGCTGCCGCGCAAGCCGGTGCTGCTCGGCCTGATGGTGCACTTCATCATCGGCAACCTGCTCTCCGCGCTGGCCGACGGCTACGGCGTGATGATGGCCGGCCGGATCGTGGCCGCGCTCTGCCATGGGGCGTTCTTCGGCATCGGCGCCGTGGTCGCCGCCGGACTGGTCGCGCCGGCCCGGCGCGCGGGCGCCATCGCGCTGATGTTCGCCGGGCTGACCACGGCCAACGTGCTCGGCGTACCGTTCGGCACCTTCCTCGGCCAGCATCTCGGCTGGCGGTCGACGTTCTGGGCGATCACGGGCATCGGCGTGGTCGCGCTCGCCGGCCTGGCCCTGCTCGTCCCGGCCCGCCCGACCGGCGACGCCGACCGACCCGCCGACGGGCTCCGCGGCGAGCTGCGCGCCTTCACCCACCCGCAGGTGTGGCTGTCGCTCGCGGTGACCGTTCTCGGCTTCGGCGGCATGTTCGGCGCGTTCACCTACATCGCGTACACCCTGACCGAGGTCAGCGGCTTCGCCACCGGGACGGTGCCGTGGCTGCTGGTGCTCTTCGGGGTGGGCCTGTTCGTGGGGAACCTGCTCGGCGGTCGCGCCGCCGACGTGTCGTTGTCGCGCACCCTGGTCGTCGTGCTCGCGGCGCTGACCGTGGTGCTCGCGTTCTTCGCCCTGACCGCCGGCAGCCAGCCGCTCACCGTGGCCTCGCTGCTGCTGATGGGCGGGTTCGGCTTCGCCACCGTTCCCCCGTTGCAGATGCGGATCATGAGGTACGCCCACCAGGCGCCGACGCTGGCCTCCGGGGCGAACATCGCGGCCTTCAACGTCGGCAACGCCCTCGGCGCATGGGTGGGCGGGACGACGATCGCGGCCGGGCTCGGCTACACCGCCCCGATCTGGGCGGGCGCGGCGGTCACCCTGGCCGGCCTGGGCGTGCTGCTGGCCGCCCTGCGACTGGCCCGCCGGCAGGCCGCGGCGCGGCCGGCGGAGCGGGAACTGGTCGCCTCGGCCTGACCGGCCGGCGGCAGCGGGGCCGGCCGGGCCGGTGCCCTGCCGACCCCACCCGGACCATCGCGCTGCAAGCTTCTCACTGTTGCAAATTATTGGCAACAAGGTCTGGACACGCTCCGGGACGGTAACTAGCCTCATCGCCATGAGTCCTTACATCAGCAACGTCGCCGCCTGGCAGGAGAGCTGGGACCGGCAGCAGGAGGCGTACCTGCCGGACCGGGAGCACCGGTTCACCGCGATGCTCGACGCGGTCGAGGCGGTCCTCGACGGCGGGCGACCCCGCCTGCTCGACCTGGCCGGCGGCACCGGCACCATCTCGGCCCGGGCGCTGCGCCGCTTCCCCGACGCCGAGATCACCCTGGTCGACCTCGATCCCGCGCTGCTGGCCATCGCCAGGGCGACGTTCGGCGACCGGGTCACCGTGGTCGAGGCCGACCTGGCGCAGCCGGAGTGGACGGCCGCGCTGCCGGTGCGGGAGTACGACGGGGTGCTCACCGCCACCGCGCTGCACTGGCTGCCGGGCGAGCGGCTGGCCCGCCTCTACGCCGAACTGCGCAGCCTGCTGCGCCCGGGCGGGATCCTGCTCAACGCCGACCACATGCCCGACGACGCGCTGCCGGAGCTGACCAAGCGCCTGCTGGACAGCGCGCGGACCCGGCGCGAGGCCCGGTACGCCAGCGGCGCCGTGCTGTCCTGGTCGGACTGGTGGGAGCGGGCGGCGGCCGACCCGGCGCTCGCCCCACTGGTGGAACGGCGGCGCGAGATCTACCCGACCGGGCACAGCCCGGAGTGGAACCCGCCGGCCTCCTGGCACCTGGCGGCGCTGACCGACGCCGGTTTCACCGAGGCCGGCGTGGTCTGGCGGGGCGGCACCGACGCCGCCGTCGCGGCGGTGCGCTGACCCGGCGCACCACGGCACGTCGGTCGTCCGCGGCCGAGCCGGCGTTATGCTGCGGCGACGGCCGGATGGCGGCCGACGGCACCGTGGGAGGAGACGTGACCGGCCCGTCCGAGCCGTCGCGCGTCGACCCGGACGTCGACCTGCGGGTCCCGGCCGACCGCGACGAACTCACCGCGCACCCGGCGGCGGTGCTCGCCGCCGTCTCCGCCGGGGGTGTGCTCGGCGCGCTGTCCCGGGCCGGCCTGCAGGCCGCCGTCCCGCACTCCCCCGCCACGTTCGACTGGGCCACCTTCGGCGTCAACGTGAGCGGGTGCCTGCTGATCGGGGTCCTGATGGCGGTGCTCGGCCACGCCGGCGGCGGCCAGCCGATGGCCCGCCCGTTCCTCGGCGTGGGCGTGCTCGGCGGGTACACGACCTTCTCCACCTACGCGGTCGACGCGCACCAGGCGCTGCTCGCCGGCGCCCCCGGCACCGCGCTGGCCTCCCTCGGCGCCACGCTGGTCGGCGCGCTGCTCGCCGTCTGGGCCGGCGAGGCCGCCACCGGGCGGCTGCTCGCCCGGAGCGGCCGGTGACCGCCCTGCTCGTGGCCCTCGGCGCGGCGCTCGGCGCCCCGCTGCGCTACCTCACCGACCGGGCCGTGCAGGCCCGCTTCGGCACCGGGTTCCCGTGGGGCACGCTGACGGTCAACGTACTCGGGTCGCTGCTGCTCGGCGCGGTCACCGGCCTGCCGGCGGACCCGGCACTCACGGCGCTGGTCGGCACCGGCTTCTGCGGGGCGCTGACCACGTGGTCCACCCTGAGCTACGAGACGCTGCGGCTGGCCCGGGCGGGCCGGCGGCACGCCGCGCTGGCCAACGTGGCCCTCAGCGTCGCCGCCGGCCTCGCCGCGGCCACCGCCGGTTACGCCCTCGCCCGCGCGGCCACCGGTTGACCGGCCGTGCCGGTCTCCCGCAGCCGCACCACCGGTCCGAGCACGAACACCGCCGGCGGCCGGACGTCCTCCCGCGCGGCCAACCCGCCCACCTCGTCCAGCCGGGACGACCAGGTGCGCTGCCCCGGCTGGCCGCCGTCGGCCACGACGAGCACGGGGGTGTCCGGGGCGCGGCCGTGCTCCACCAGCACCGCCGCGATCTTGGCGATGGTGTCCACCGCCATCAGCAGCACCACGGTGCCCCGGGACCTGCCCAGCGCCACCCAGTCCACCAGGGAGTCGGGGTGCCCCGGCGGCAGGTGCCCGGAGACGACGGTGACGTCGTGGGCGACGCCCCGGTGGGTGACCGGGACGCCGGCCAGGGCCGGCGCGGCCACCGCGCTGCTCACCCCGGGGACCAGCACGGTCTCGACCCCGGCCGCGGCGCACGCCTGGACCTCCTCGTGGCCCCGGCCGAAGACGTACGGGTCGCCGCCCTTGAGCCGGACCACCCGCTTGCCCGCGCGGGCGTACGCGATCAGGGTGTCGTTGATGGTGTCCTGCGGCATCGACGGCCCGCGCGGCACCTTGGCGGCGTCGACCACCACCACGTCCGGGCGCAGCCCGGTGAGCAGCCCGCGCGGGGCGAGGCGGTCGGCGACCACCACGTCGGCGCTGTCCAGCAGGGCCTTCCCGCGTACGGTGATCAGGTCGTCGGGGCCGGGGCCGCCGCCGACGACCGCGACCTGTCCCGGGCGCAGGCCGGGCCGCTGGTCGTGGTGGTGGTGACGGCCACCGTGGTGGTGGTCCCCGTGATGGTGGTGGCCGTGGCCGTCGACCGGGTCGTCGGGGTGGTCGTGCGGGGTCTGCGGCCGGCCCACCTTGTCGGCGAAGCCCGGCATCAGCACCCGGTACGCGCAGGTGTCGCAGTTCATCCGGATGTCGCCGCGGCGCGCCTCGGCGTGCCGTTCGAGGACGAGGTCGGCGAGGGCGTCGCAGTCGCCGATCAGGTCGGCCACCCGCACGTCCAGGTCGGGGTAAGCGGCAGCGAAGTCGGCCGACTGGGCGACGATCCGGTCGGGCAGCACGCCGGCGAAGAGGAAGTACGGCGCGACGACGATCCGCCGCGCGCCGAGCCGGCGCAGCCGGTCCAGCACCGCCGGCACCGACGGCTCCGCGAGCGAGATGAAGCCCGGCTCGACGCCGGCGTAGCCGCGTCCCTCCCAGAGCAGCCGGGCCACCTTGGCCACCTCGGCGTTGGCGTCCGGGTCGGTGGAGCCGCGCCCGATCAGCGCCACCCAGGTGCCGGCCCGGTCGGCGCCGGCCAGCGCGGCGTCGATGCGCTGCTCCAGGGCGGTGTGCAGCAGCGGGTGCGGGCCCAGCGGCCGGCCGTAGGCGTAGCTGAGCCCGGGGTGGCGCTGCCGCTCGCGGGCCAGCGCGGCGGGGATGTCGCCCTTGCCGTGGCCGGCGGCGGTCAGCACCAGCGGCAGCGCCACCAGCGACCGGTGTCCCCGGTCGACGAGCGCGCCCACCGCGTCGGTCAGCGGCGGCCGGGACAGCTCGATGAAGCCGCCCTCGACGTCGCCGACGGCGCCGGCGGCGCGCCGGCGGACCCGCTCCACGAACGCCACGAACTGGTCGACCCCGGCCGCGCTGCGCGTGCCGTGCCCGACGATGACCAGAGCGGTCAATGCTCCTCCTCCACGTACAGCAGGGCGTTGAGGGCGGCGGCGGCGACCGCCGAGCCGCCCTTCTCGCCCCGGTTGGACACCCCGGGCAGGCCACTGGCCCGCAGCGCCGCCTTCGACTCGGCGGCACCCACGAAGCCCACCGGCAACCCGACGACCAGCGCCGGCCGGGCGTCCAGGGTGATCAGTTCCTCCAGCGCGGTCGGTGCGCAGCCGACCACCCACACCGCGCCGGGGCCGACCCGCTCCAGGGCGAGCCGCACCGCCGCCGCCGACCGGGTGATCCCGGCCGTGCGGGCCAGGTCGGCGGCGGCCGGCTCGGCGACCGGGCAGACGGTCTGCCGACCGGTGATGCCGGCGGCCACCATCGCCACGTCGGTGACCACCGGCGCGCCCGCGCGCAGGGCGGCCAGCCCGCCGGCCAGGGCCGCCTCGTCGCAGACCAGGTCGGTGACGTAGTCGAGGTCGGCGCTGGCGTGCACCACCCGCTCGGTGACGGCCCGGGTCAGCGGCGGCAGGTGCGCGAGGTCCACCCGGGAGCGCAGGATCCGGTACGACTCCCGCTCGATGGGGTGCACGACCCGGCTCACGGCCGCACCGCCCCGGCACCGTAGCGCTCGTCGTAGCGGCGCAGCTTCCACAGCGCCACCGCGCCGGCCCAGGCGAGCACGAAGAGCGCCACGACGGCGTACCCGAGCTGCTCGAAGTGGTCGGCGATCCCCGCGTACCAGGACAGCGCCGACAACCCGAGGTGGTCGACCAGCAGGCCGGCGGCGTAGACGCTGGCGACCAGGCCGCCGACCAGCACCGTCACCGCCGTGGTGGCCAGGTTGTAGTAGAGCCGCCGGGCCGGGTGCCGGTACGCCCACGAGTAGGCGCGGCTCATCAGCAGGCTGTCGGCGGTGTCCATGGCGGACATCCCGGCGGCGAAGAGCAACGGCAGGGTGAGCAGGGCGAGCACGGGCAGCCCGCCGGCGGCGGCGGTGCTCGCCGACAGGGCGAGCAGGGTCACCTCGCTGGCGGTCTCCAGGCCGAGGCCGAAGAGGAACCCGACCGGCGCCATGTGCCAGGAGGAGCGCACCAGCGCGCGGGCCCGGGAGCCGAGCACCCGCTGCACCAGCCCCCGGTTGAGCAGGTGCAGGTCCAGCTCGCGCTCGTCCAGGTCGCCGTGGCGCAGCCGCCGCCACAGCCGCGCCAGGCCGGCCAGCACCGCCGCGTTGAGCACCGCGACCAGGGCGAGGAACAGCGTGGCGGTGAGGATCGCGACGGTCGCGCCCACCTCGCGGGCCTCGGCCAGCCCGGGGCCGGCGAGGTTGGCCGAGGCGAGGCCGACGACCAGCGCCAGCAGCAGCACCACCCCGCTGTGCCCGAGGGCGAAGAAGAAGCCGACGCCGACCGGGCGCCGACCGCGCAGCAGCATCAGCCGGGTGGTGTCGTCGATCGCCGCGATGTGGTCGGCGTCGAAGGCGTGCCGCACCCCGAGCAGGTACGCCAGCGTGCCGGCCCCGGCGAGGCCGCCGGCCGCGGCGGGCTGGTTGTTCCAGTACAGGTAGAGACTCCAGCCGGCGACGTGCAGCACGGCGACGGCGAGCACGATGCCGCCGAGGCGTACCCGCTCGGCGCGGCTCCACCGGCCGGCCGGGGGTGCGGCGCTGACCGCGGTCGGACTCATCGGCTTCCTCCACGTTCGTCGGTGCCGGTGGCGCGGATGGCGTCCACCGGGCAGATCTCCAGGCATTCCAGGCAGCCGGTGCAGCGGTCCGCGCGGACGGCGAGGCCGCCGGGCACCGGTCGGATGGCGTGCGTCGGGCAGGTGAGCAGGCAGGCGCCGCAGCCCTGGCAGGCGCCGATGGTCACCGCCGCCACCGGTACCCCCGAGGGGTGACCATCCGGCCGGCGACCACCCGGGTCTGGCTGCTGCCCACCACCACGACGCTGTACATGTCGACCAGCGCCGGGTCGAGGTCGGCCAGGGTGGCCAGGTGCACCCGCTCGTCGGGTCGGCTGGCGTTGCGCACCACCCCGACCGGGGTGTCCGGCGGCCGGTGCGCGGCGAAGACCTCCAGCGCCGCGCCGAGCTGCCAGTCGCGGGCGCGGCTGCGCGGGTTGTAGAGCAGCGCCACGAAGTCGCCCTCGGCCGCGGCGGCCACCCGGCGCGCGATGACCTCCCACGGGGTGTGCAGGTCGGACAGGCTCAGGTAGGCGTGGTCGTGGCCGAGCGGCGCGCCGAGCAGGGCGCCGGCGGCGAGGGCGGCCGTCACCCCGGGCACCCCGACCACGTCGATCCGCTCGTCGGCGTACTCCAGGGCGGGGCTGGCCATCGCGTACACGCCGGCGTCGCCGGAGCCGACCAGCGCGACGGCGTGCCCGGCCACCGCCTCGGCGACGGCGGCGCGGGCCCGTTCCTCCTCGGCGCCCAGGCCGCTGGCGAGCACCCGGGTGCCGGGGCGGAGCAGGTCGCGGACCTGGTCGACGTACTGGTCGAGGCCGACGACCACGGCGGCGCGGCGCAGCTCGGCCACCGCGCGGGCGGTGCGCAGGTCGGGCGCGCCGGGCCCGAGGCCGACGATCGCCAGCCGGCCGCGCGGGGCGTGCCGGGCGACCGCCACGGTGGCCATCGCCGTCGCGGTCTTCGGCACCAGCAGCGCCGCGTCGCCGCCGAGCAGCGCCGCCGCCTCGGCGACGCTGGGGGTGCCGACGGCGGCGCGGACCACCTCGCTGGGGTGCGGCACGTCGACCGCCGCCAGCTCCGCCGCCGGATGCGTCACCAGGGGTACGCCGAGCGCGTCGGCGGTCGCCCGGATGCCCGCCTCGTCGGCCTTGATGTCGGCGCTGGCCAGGTGCCGCAGGCTGGCCGGGCTGAGGCCGGCCTCGGCGAGCACCCGGTCCAGCAGGCCGCGCACCTCGGCGGCGGGCACGCCCCGGCTGGCCCCCACGCCGGCGACCAGCGACGGGGGTCGCAGCACGGCCGTCCGGTCGTCGAGCGGCACCACCCGGTCGGTGACCAGCAGCCGGTACCCGCCGCCGACCGCCTCCCCGGGCCCGGCCGGGCCGACCGGCGCACCGGACCCGGCCGGGCCGACCGCCTCCCGGGGCCCGGCCGGGGCGGCCGGCGCACCGGGGCCGGGCGGGGCGGCCGGCGGGGCCGGGTCGGCGGGCGCGACCGGCGTCGGGGCGGGGCGCACGTTGTCGGGCAGGGCGGGCAGCGGCCAGGCGGCGTCGGCGACGAGGGTGACCGGCTCGCCGTCGAGGATGGCGCGGCTGACGGCGGCGACGGCGCCCTCGACCGGCCAGCCGAGCGTGTCCAGCCCGGGCAGGCCGGCGGCGTCGGTGGCGGTGGTGACCACCGGCCGCGCGTCGAGCACCGCGCCGACCCGCCCGGCGAGGTCGTTGGCGCCACCGGCGTGCCCACCGAGCAGCGCGACCGCGTGCCGGGCCGCCTCGTCGACCACCACCACGGCCGGGTCGGTGTGCTTGTCGCCGAGCAGCGGCGCGAGGATGCGCACCACCGCCCCGGTGGCCAGGAACGCCACCACTGCGTCGCATTCGGCCCAGGCGGCGCGCAGCGCGTCCGCGACGGTGTCCGCCGTGACCAGGCGGGCGTGCGGCCAGGCGTCGGCGAGGGTGCGGGCGTGCCGCCGCCCGGCGGCGGTGGCGGCGACCAGGCCGATCCGGGTCGGCTGGTCCGTGGCGGTGGGTGGGTGGTTCACGGGCGCTCCCCGGTGAGGACGACCACCGGGTTGGTGGCCGCGAGTCGAATGGATCCGCCGGGCAGGTCGGCGAGGCGGGCGGCGGAGAGCTGGACGCCCTCCACGGCGTAGCCGCCGGCGCGCAGCAGCCCGACCGCCGGGGCGACCCGGTCGACGGCGGCGAGGGTCACCACCACCCGGTCCGGCCGGCGGTGCGCCACGGCGGCGAGCACGTCGGTGCCGCCACCCCCGACGAAGACGGCGTCCGGGTCGGGCAGCCCGTGCAGCGCCCCGGGGGCGGCGCCGACCACCACCCTGACGTCGACGCCGTGCCGGGCGGCGTTGGCGCCGACCGGCGCCGCCGGGTCTCGGTCGACGGCGACCACGGCCGCGCCGAGCAGGGCACACTCGATGCCGACCGAGCCGCTGCCCGCGCCGACGTCCCAGACCAGCCGGCCGAGGCGGGGGCGCAGCCGGGCCACGGCGAGGGCGCGTACCTCCGACTTGGTGATCATCGAGTCGCGGTGCGCGTAGGCGGACTCGGGCAGCGCCCACCCGCCGGCCGGCGCGGCGGCCGGCTGGTTGTCCGCCCGCATCCCGGCGGCGCCGGGCTCCCCGGCGAGGCTGAGCAGCACGTGCGGGTCGGCCCAGACGCGGGCGGCGGCCGCCTCGGGGGTGGTCTCGGTGAGCCGCTCGGCGTCGGTGCCGAGGTGCTCGGCGACGACCAGCCGACGGGCCCAGCCGACCAGACCAGCGCCCAGCTCGGCGGCCCCGGCGCCGGGCGCGGTGAGCACCGCGACGGCGGGCAGCGCCCGGCAGGCGTTCAGCGCCGGTCGCGGGTCCCGGCCGTGGGCGGTGACCACGGCCGCGCCGTCCCAGGGCAGCCCGGCGCGGGCGAACGCGGCGGCCACGCTGGACACGGCCGGCAGCACCCGCAGCGGCAGCCCGGCCGCCCGCAGCCGCCGGACGACGCCGAACAGCCCGGGATCCCCGCTGGCCAGCACGACCGCGTCCGTTCCGGCGGCGACGGCGGCGGCCAGCCGGTCCAGCGCCGGCGCGAGCGGCCCGAGGGCGACGGTGTCGGCGCCGGCCGGCAGGCGTACGGCGGCCAGGTGGCGGGCCGCGCCCACCACCAGCCGGGCCCCGGCGAGCGCGGGCGCGGCGGCGGGGTGCGGCGGCCCTCCTCCGGCGTCGATCCCCACCACGGTCACCGCCGGCCCGGTGCCCCCGGCGGGCGGGCTCCCGGTCACGCCGCCCACCGGCCCGACGAGGCGACGACCCGGTCGCCCGCGAAGTCCACCATCGCCACGTCGACGGTGACCGCGTTCCCGGCGAACCGGAGCAGCACCTGGCGTACCCGCCGGCAGAGCAGGTCACCGGCGGCGCCGAGCAGCCCGGCGGCCTCCCACAACTCGTACGCGTGCCGCCCGGTGTTCGCCGCGGCGACCGCCGCCACCAGGTCGGGGTCGCCGCCCGCCTCGGCGGTGACGTCGCCGAGCAGGGACAGGTCCACCTTGGACCGGGTGTAGTGGGTCATCAGGATGCCGGCGGCGAGCTTCGCCAGCTTGCCGGCCATCCCGACGAAGACCACCCCGGTCATCCGGTCGCCGACGGCGGCGGTGACCGCCGCGCCGGTGAAGTCGCCGACCTCGACGAAGCACACCTCGGGCAGCTCCGGCAGCAGCGCGCGGGCGGCCCGCTCGGTGCGCCCGCCGGTGCACAGCACCACCGTCCGCTCCCCCTGGGCGGCCATCACGTGCACCGCCTGCACCACGCTGGCCCGCCAGGAGGCGGTGGAGAACGGCCGGACGATGCCGGTGGTGCCGAGGATGGAGATGCCGCCGAGGATGCCGAGCCGCCGGTTGGTGGTCTTGCGCGCCATGATCTCGCCGCGCGGCACGCTGACCACCACGCGGACGCCCACCTCGGCCAGGTCGACCACCTCGGCGACGGCCTGCCCGATCATCCGGCGCGGGGTCTCGTTGATCGCCGGCCCGCCGACGGGCAGCCCGAGTCCCGGCTTGGTGACCGTGCCGACGCCCGGCCCGCCGTCGAGCCGCAGCCCGGGCACGTCCCGCCAGCCGACGGTGACGGTCAGCTCGGCGCCGTGCGTGACGTCGGGGTCGTCGCCGGCGTCCTTGACCACCACGGCCTCCGCCGACGTGCCGGCGTGGACCTCGCAGCGGGCCACCGGGAAGCTGACCCGGCGGCCGGCGGGCAGCCCGATCTCCACCTCCCGCTGCGGCACGCCGGTGACCAGGGCGGTCACCGCCGCCTTCGCCGCCGCCGTCGCGCAGGCGCCGGTGGTCCAGCCCGTGCGCAGCGCGGTGGGCCGGACCTTCGCCGTACGCGGCAGGTCCGGCTCGCGCAGCGGTGGCTCGGCGTACGTCATCCGGCGTGCCCGTCCCCCGCCGTCCCGCCGGCGGCCCGGGCGCGGCGCAGGTCGGCGCGGGCGGCCGGCTCGGCCCGCCGGAACGTGTGGAAGTGCCCGGGGTGGTAGAGGTGCGAGCGGGTGCCGGCGGCGGCGAGCGCCGGGCCGACCAGGAAGAGGGTGTGCTTCCAGAGCTTGTGCTCCTTGACCGTGGCCTCCAGGTCGCCGAGGGCGCACCGCACCACCAGCTCGTCCGGCCAGGTCGCCTGGTACGCCACCACGACCGGGGTGTCGGGCGGGTAGCCGCCGGCCAGCAGCTCGGCCTGCGCCTGCCCGGAGCGGGCGGCGGAGAGGAACAGCGCCATGGTGGTGCCGTGCCGGGCGAACTCGCGGACCCGCTCGCCCGGCGGCATCGGGGTCTTGCCGCCCTCCAGCCGGGTCAGGATCACCGACTGGGCGACCTCGGGGATGGTGAGTTCCCGGCCGACGATCGCCGCGACGGCGGTGAACGACGAGACGCCCGGGACGATCTCGACGGCCAGCCCGAGCGCCCGGCACAGGTCGAGCTGCTCCTGCACCGCGCCCCACAGCGCCGGGTCGCCGGAGTGGATCCGCGCCACGGTCAGCCCCTCGGCGGCGGCCCGCCGGTAGAGCGGCAGCACCCCCTCGATCGGCAGCCGCGACGAGTCGACGATCTCCGCGTCGGGACGGGCGTGGGCGAGCACGTCGGCGTGCACCAGGCTGGCCGCCCAGACCACCACGTCGGCCGCGCCGATCACCCGGGCGGCGCGCAGGGTCAGCAGGTCGGCCGCGCCGGGGCCGGCCCCGACGAACCACACCCTGCCCGTGCTGGTCGGCCCGCCGTCGTCGGCGCGGTCCGCGGTCGGCGCGGTGGTCACAGTTTTCCTCCCCTACGGTCCCGGCGGGCCGGGACCAGCAGCGTCGACAGGTACGGCAGGTCGTCGGCGGCGTCGGCGACGGGGCCGATCCGCTCGTCGGGCAGCCCGAGGCCCCGGCCCAGCACGGCGTCGCCCAGGCGGCCCTGCCGGCGCAGCTCGGCGACCAGCTCGGCGTGCCGCCGCCAGCCCTTGTAGGCCACGACGGTGCCGGGGCCGGCGAGCGCGTCGGCGAAGAGCGCCAGCCCCGCGGTGGCCGGCAGCAGGGTCAGCGGCTCCCGCCCCTCGCAGAGCGGGACGCCGCTGCGCGCCGCCAGGTCCTGCATGGCGGTGATCCCGGGGACCGTGCGCACCTCGACCGCCGGGCGGCGGGCGCGGACGGTCTGCGCGAGGTAGCCGAAGGTGGAGTAGACGTTCGGGTCGCCGATGGTGGCGAAGGCGACGGCGCGGGCGCCGCCGTCGACCGCGTCCACCACGGCCCGCGCGGCCTCGTCCCACGCCCTTTTCCGGCGCGTGGTCACCCCGCCCCGGTCGTCCAGGGCGAACGGCAGCCGGCGCAGCCGGTCCGGCGCGACGTGCGCGGCCACGGTGGTCTCGGCCCGCCCGGGAGGCGCGTCGCCGTCCACGGCGAGGCGGTCCAGCACCGGTACGAACACGAGGTCGGCCTCGGCCAGCACCCGGACCGCCCGGAGGGTGAGCAGTTCCGGGTCGCCGGGACCGACCCCGACCCCGGTCAGGGTGGCGGTGGGGGCGTCCCCGCCCGACGTCCCGCCGCCCGCGCTCACCGGCTCGCCGCCGTCGTGCCCGGCCACCCGCTCGCGGTGCTCCTGCGCGCTCACCGGCTCGCCGCCTCGACCAGGCGGCGGGCGGCGTGCGGGTGCCCGGCCCAGTGGGTGTGCAGGTAGGAGGCGTGCACCCGGCCGGCGACGAAGCCGTGGTCGGCGCCGTCCCAGCGCCACGCCGGCCGGTCGCCGTGCCCCGGGTCGGTGGCGGTGCGGTGGAACTCGTGGCCGCGTACCGGGTCGCCGGGGCGGTGCAGCGGGGAGCTGCTGACGGCGACGGCGTCCCGGTAGCCGAGGGTGAGCCGGTCGGTCATCCGGGCGGTGAGGTCGAGCCGGCCGCACATGGGCACACCGTCGAGGGACCGGCCGAGGTAGAGCAGCCCGGCGCACTCGGCGACGACCGGGCCGTCGAAGCCGGCGAGCTCGGCGCGGAGCGTGGCGTTGTCGGCGAGCTGCGGCGCGTACGCCTCGGGGAAGCCGCCGCCGACGACCACCGCGCGGGTGCCGGCGGGCAGGCCGGCGTCGCGCAGCGGGTCGAAGGGGGCGACGGCGGCGCCGGCGGCGGCGAGCAGCTCGGCGGTCTCGGCGTAGGAGAAGGTGAAGGCGGGCCCACCGGCGACCGCGACCACTGGGCGCTCGCCGCCGGCGGGGCCGCCGACGGCGGCGGCCGGGTCCCAGGCGGGCGCGGTCAGCGGCCCGGCGGTGCGGGCCAGGTCGAGCACCGCGTCGAGGTCCACGGTGGACGTCACGAGGTCGGCGAGGGCGGCCACGATGGCCAGCGACTCCGGCGCCCGCTCGGCGACGGGCACCAGCCCGAGGTGGCGCGCCGGGGCGGCGACCTCGGCGGCGCGGCTGACCGCCCCGAGCACCGGCACGTCCACCTCGGCGAGGGCGTCGCGCAGCAGGGACTCGTGCCGGGGGGAGCCGACCCGGTTGAGGATCACCCCGCCGATCCGCACGCCGGGGTCGAACGCGGCCATGCCCAGGGCGAGCGCGGCGGCGGAACGGCCCTGCGCGGTGGTGTCCAGCACCAGCAGCACCGGCGCGTCGACGAGCCGGGCGACGTGCGCGGTGGAGGCGTACCCGCGGCGGCCGACCGCGCCGTCGTGCAGCCCCATCACCCCCTCGACCACGGCGATGTCGGCGGGCGTCGGGGTGGCGGCGCCGTGCCGCAGCAGCGGCGCGATCCGCTCCTCGCCGACCAGCCACGGATCGAGGTTGCGGCCGGGGCGACCGGCGGCGAGCGCGTGGTAGCCGGGGTCGATGTAGTCCGGGCCGACCTTGTGCGGGCTGACGGCCAGGCCACGGCGGCGCAGCGCGGCGAGCAGCCCGGTGGCGACGGTGGTCTTGCCGTGCCCGCTGGCGGGTGCGGCGACCACCACCCGGGGCAGCGCCCACGGCACCCCCGGATCGACCGTCACCACTCGATGCCCTTCTGGCCCTTCTGGCCGGCGTCCATCGGGTGCTTGACCTTGGTCAGCTCGGCGACCAGGTCGGCGGCGTCGACCAGGCGCGGGTCGGCGTCGCGACCGGTGACGACGACGTGTTGGAACCCGGGGCGGTTCGCGAGGGTGTCGACCACCTCGTCGACGTCCACCCAGCCCCATTTCATCGGGTAGGTGAACTCGTCGAGCACGTACAGGCCGTAGCGCTCGGCGGCCAGGTCGCGCTGGATCTGCCGCCAGCCCTCCAGGGCGTCGGCGGCGTGGTCGGCCTCGCCGCCACGCTGGATCCAGGACCAGCCCTCGCCCATCTTGTGCCAGGCCACCGGGGCGCCCTGCCCGGTGCGCTCGTGCACCTCGCCGAGGGCGCGGAAGGCGTTCTCCTCGCCCACCCGCCACTTGGCGCTCTTGACGAACTGGAACACCCCGATCGGCAGCCCGGCGGTCCAGGCGCGCAGCGCCAGCCCGAACGCGGCGGTCGACTTCCCCTTCATCTGTCCGGTGTGGACCAGCAGCAGCGGCCGGTTGCGTCGCTGCCGCGTGGTCAACCCGTCGGCGGGCACGTGGGACGGCTTCCCCTGCGGCATCAGGCAACACTCCTGTTCTTCGCCACGGCGGTGGCGGCGGCGAGGTCGGTGAGGGGGGCGGTGGCGACCTCGTCGAGCCGGTGGTGGTCGGCACCGAGTTGGGCGGCGAGGCGGCGGGCCAGGCCGAGGCGGACGGGGCCGCTCTCGCAGTCCACGACGACGCAGGGGACGCCGGTGGCCGCGAGCACGGCCGCCGCGCGGGCCGACCGGTCGAGCGGGCGCTCCCCGGCGGTGGCCCGGCCGTCGGTGACGACCAGCACCAGGGGGCGGCGGCGCGGATCGCGCAGCCGCTCCACCCGCAGCAGGTCGGCGGCGGCGAGCAGCCCCTCGGCCAGCGGCGTCCGCCCGCCGGTGGGCAGCTCGGCCAGCCGCGTCGAGGCCGCGAGCACCGAGGAGGTGGCCGGCAGCAGGGTCTGCGCGGCGGCTCCCCGGAAGGCGACCACCGCGACCTTGTCCCGACGCTGGTAGGCGTCGGTGAGCAGGGCGAGCACGGCACCCTTGACGGCGGCCATCCGCGCCCGGGCGCCCATCGAGCCGCTGGCGTCGACCACGAAGAGCACCAGGTTGCCCTCGCGTCCCTCGCGGACGGCCTCGCGGACGTCGTCGGGGCGCAGCCGCAGCGGCCCGGCGACGCGCCCCCGGGCGCTCTGGTGCGGGGCGGCGGCCCGCAGGGTCGCCGGCAGGTGCAGCGCCCCGGCCCGGCCGGCCGGCACCCGCGCCCCGGTGGTGCGGCCCCGCCCGGTGCGGGCGCGGGAACGTCGGCCGGGCACCCCGTCGCCGATCCCGGGCGCGGTGAACAGCCGCGCCTTGAGCCCCTGGCGGGGTACGGCCACCGCCTGCCCACCGGCGCCGGGCCGGCCGTCCGCCGAGCCGGTCGACCCGGACCCGCCACCGTCGACCGGGCCTCCGTCGGCCGGACCGGCCCGGTTGTCGTCGTACCGCCCCTGCGCCGGGTCGCCACTGTCGGGCTCCCCTCGGTCGCTGCCGTCCCCGCCGGCGGCGTCGCCGCGCCCGGGACCCGGCTCGTCGCGACCGGCCGGCGGCGTCCCGCCGGATCCGTCGTCGTCCGGCAGGACGCCGGGGCCACCCGGGCCGCCGGACGGGCCGGGACCGTCGGGGCCGCCGGACGGGTCGGGACCGTCGGGCCCGCCGGACGGGCCGTCGCCGGGGCCGCCGGGGCCACCCGGGTCGTCGGGGTCGTCGTCGCCGGCCCGGTCGAGGGCCTCGTCGAGGCGCTTCTCGTCCAGTCCGGGGGTGTCGAACGGGTCCCGGCGGCGGCGGTGCGGCAGCGCCAGCCGGGCGGCGACCCGGACGTCCTCCACCGTGACCACGTCCCGGCCCTGCCAGGCGGCGTGCGCCAGCGCGGTGCGGGCGGTGACGATGTCGGCGCGCATGCCGTCCACGTCGAACGCCGCGCACACCTCGGCGATCCGGCGCAGCGCGGCGTCGGGCAGCAGCACCCGCTCCAGCCGCTGCCGGGCGGCGGCGACCCGGCGGGCGACCTGCGCGTCGGCGTCGGCCCAGCGGGCGGCGAAGCCGGCCGGGTCGGCGTCGGCGGCGAGCCGGCGGCGGACCACCTCGACGCGTACGGCGGGGTCGCGGCTGGCCCCGACCTCCACGGTCAGCCCGAACCGGTCCAGCAGCTGCGGGCGCAGCTCCCCCTCCTCCGGGTTCATCGTGCCGACCAGCAGGAACCGGGACGCGTGACTGACCGAGACGCCCTCCCGCTCCACGTGGCAGCGGCCCATCGCCGCGGCGTCGAGGAGCAGGTCCACCAGGTGGTCGTGGAGCAGGTTGACCTCGTCGACGTAGAGCACGCCGCGGTGGGCGGCGGCGAGCAGGCCCGGCTCGAAGGCGCGGACGCCCTCGCCGAGCGCCTTCTCCAGGTCGAGCGAGCCGACCACCCGATCCTCGGCCGCGCCGACCGGCAGCTCCACCAGCCGGGCGGGACGCCGCTCGGCCGCCGGCGCGTCGGGGTGCGGGCCGTCCGGGCAGGACGGGTCGGGGGCGGCGGGGTCGCAGGCGAAGCGGCAGCCGGCCACCCGGTCCACGGGCGGCAGCAGCGCGGCCAGGGCCCGCACGGCCGTCGACTTGGCGGTGCCCTTCTCGCCGCGGACGAGCACCCCGCCGATCGCCGGGGAAACCGCGTTGAGCAGCAGGGCGAGCCGCATGTCGTCCATGCCCAGCACCGCGCTGAACGGGTAGGTGGTCATGAGCGTTCCTCCAGGTCGCCCTCGCTGGTCAGGTACGTCTCGCGGAGCCGGTCCAGGGTGGTCGGCTCGGGTGCCGCCCACATGCCCCGGTCGGCGGCTTCGAGCAGCCGCTCGGTGATGCCGCGCAGCGCCCACGGGTTCGACTGCTCCAGGAACTCCCGGGTGGTCTCGTCGAAGACGTACGCGGCGGCCAGGTGCTCGTACATCCAGTCGTCGACGACGCCGGCGGTGGCGTCGTAGCCGAACAGGTAGTCCACGGTGGCGGCCAGCTCGAACGCGCCCTTGTAGCCGTGCCGGCGCATCGCTGCGATCCACTTCGGGTTGACCACCCGGGCCCGGAACACCCGCCGGGTCTCCTCGCCGAGGGTGCGGGTACGCACGTCGTGCGGCATCGCCGAGTCCCCCACGTACGCGGCCGGGGCGGCGCCGGTGAGGTGGCGGACCATCGCCACCATCCCGCCGTGGTACTGGAAGTAGTCGTCGGAGTCGACGATGTCGTGCTCGCGGGTGTCCTGGTTCTTCACCGCCACCGCGATCCGGGCGAAGGAGCGTTCCATGTCGGCGCGCGCCTCCCGCCCGTCCAGCCCCCGGCCGTAGGCGTAGCCGCCCCAGACGGCGTACACCTCGGCGAGGTCGGCGTCGCTGCGCCAGTTGCGGGAGTCGATCAGCGGCAGCAGCCCGGCCCCGTACGCGCCCGGCTTGGAGCCGAAGACGCGGGCGGTGGCCCGCCGCTCGTCGCCGTGCTCGGCGAGGTCGGCGGCGACGTGCGCGCGGACGAAGTTCTGCTCGGCGGGCTCGTCCAGGGCGGCGACCAACCGCACCGCGTCGTCGATGAGCGCGACCACGTGCGGGAAGGCGTCCCGGAAGAAGCCGGAGATCCGCACGGTGACGTCGACGCGGGGGCGGCCCAGCTCGGCCGGCGGCACCACCTCGACGCCGGTGACCCGGCGGGAGCGGTCGTCCCAGGTGGGGCGGCAGCCGAGCAGCGCGAGCACCTCGGCGACGTCGTCGCCCTGGGTGCGCATGGCGCTGGTGCCCCAGACGGTCAGGCCGACGGAGCGCGGGTACTCCCCGGTGTCGGCGAGGTGCCGGGCGAGCAGCGAGTCGGCCAGGGACACCCCGACGTCCCAGGCGTTGCGGCTGGGGATGGCCTTGGGGTCGACGGAGTAGAAGTTCCGGCCGGTGGGTAGCACGTTGACCAGGCCCCGGGTGGGCGAGCCGGACGGCCCGGGCGGGACGAACCGGCCGTCGAGCGCGCCCACCACCCGGTCGATCTCGTCGGTCGTGCGGTCCAGCCGGGGCACCAGCTCGGTGGCGGCGAAGCGGAGCACGGCGGCGGCGTCCGGGACGGCCCGGCCGGTGACCTCCTCGACCACGGCGTCGACCTTGTCGGCGGCCCAGCCGAGGGTCTCCATGCCGAGGACCAGCCGGCGCGCGAGGGCCTCGATCAGGTCGACGGCGTCGGCGGCGGTGCCGGCGGGCCCGTCGACGGTGTCGGTCAGCCCCTCGGGCAGGGCCAGCCGCTTCCCCGGCGCGGCGAGCAGCGCCTGCTCGTCGAGCCCGTACGCGGCGGCGAGGGCCTGGCGCAGGCCGGGCAGGGCACGGGCGCCGCCCCAGACCTGCGGGGCCCGCAGCACGGCGAGGACGAGGTTGACCCGGGGCTCGCCGGTGGGCGCGGCGGCGAGGATGTGCAGGCCGTCGCGGATCTGCACGTCCTTGACCTCGCAGAGGTACCCGTCGAGGTGCAGCACGAAGTCGTCGAAGTCCTCGGCGCCGGGCATGTCCTCGGCGTGCAGGTCGTGGTGCAGCTCCGCGGCGCGCACCAGGGCCCAGATCTGCGCCTGCACGGTGGGCACCTTGGCGGGGTCGAGCGCCTGCACGGTGGCGTACTCGTCGAGGAGTTGCTCCAGTTTCGCCAGGTCGCCGTACGTCTCGGCGCGGGCCATCGGCGGCACCAGGTGGTCGACGACGACGGCGTGCGCGCGGCGCTTGGCCTGGGTGCCCTCGCCGGGGTCGTTGACGATGAACGGGTAGACCAGCGGCAGGTCACCGAGGACGGCGTCGGGGGCGCAGTCGGCGGCCAGCCCGAGGCCCTTGCCGGGCAGCCACTCCAGGGTGCCGTGCTTGCCCAGGTGCACCACCGCGTCCGCGCCGAAGCCGCCGTCGGTGGCGGGCGCGGCCAGCCAGCGGTACGCGGCCAGGTAGTGGTGGCTGGGCGGCAGGTCCGGGTCGTGGTAGATGGCGATCGGGTTCTCGCCGAAGCCGCGCGGCGGCTGGATCAGCAGCACCACGTTGCCGAAGCGCAGCCCGGCCAGCACGATGTCGCCGCCGTCGGTGTAGAGCCCGCCGGGCGGCTCCCCCCAGTGGGCGAGCATCCGCTCCCGCAGCTCCGCCGGCGCCTCGTCGAACCAGCGCCGGTACGTCGCCCCGGGCACCCGGGCCTCGGCGGCGGCGAGCTGTTCCGGGGTGAGCCACTCGACGTCGTGTCCCCCGGCGGCGATGAGGGCGTGGATGAGCGCGTCCCCGTCGTCGGGCACCGGGGCGTCGCCGAGGTGGTAGCCGGCCTCGGCGAGGGCGGCGAGCAGCCGGACCGCCGAGGCCGGGGTGTCCAGGCCGACGGCGTTGCCGACCCGGGAGTGCTTCGTCGGGTAGGAGCTGAGCACGACCGCGAGCCGCTTGTCGGCGTTGGGCACGTGCCGCAGCCGGGCGTGCCGCACGGCGATGCCGGCCACCCGGGCGGCCCGCTCCGGGTCGGCGACGTAGCTGGAGAGCCCGTCGGCGTCGATCCGCTTGAACGAGAACGGCACGGTGACGATCCGGCCGTCGAACTCGGGGATGGCCACCTGCATCGCGGCGTCCAGCGGGGACAGTCCGGCGTCGCTGCCGGCCCACTGCTCGCGGGTGCTGGTGAGGCAGAGCGCCTGGATCACCGGCACGTCGAGGGCGGCGAGCGCGCCCACGTCCCAGGCGTCCTCGTCGCCCCCGCCGGAGGCGTCGGCGGCGACCGTGCCGCCGGCGGCGAGCACGGTGACCAGCAGGGCGTCGCAGCGGCCGAAGAGCCCGAGCGGTCCCGCGCCGGCGGTGAGGCCGCGCAACGAGCCGCAGAAGATCGGCAGCGGGTTGCCGCCGGCCGCGTCGACGGCGTCGGCGAGGACGTCGACGAAGCCGGTGTTGCCGGCGAGGGCGTGCGCCCGGTAGAAGACGATCCCGACGGTCGGCCGGTCGGGCCACACGGGCCGGTCACCGTGGACGCCGTACGTCGGGGTCGGCGCGGGCGGGGCGAACCCCTCGCCGGTGAGCAGCACCGTGTCGGAGAGGAACCGGGCGAGCTGGGCGAGGTTCTCGGGGCCGCCCTCGACCAGGTAGGCCAGCGCCTGGGTGGCCACCCCGGCCGGGACGGTGGAGGCCGCCATCAGCTCCGCGTCCGGCAGGGCCTCGCCGCTGAGCACGACCGTGGGCACGCCGGAGGCCAGCACCGTGGCGAGCCCGTCCGGCCACGCCTGCCGGCCGCCGAGCAGGCGTACGACCGCGAGGTCCACGCCGTCGAGCAGCGCGGGCACGGCGTCGGCGGCGACCCGGGCGGGGTTGGCGAGGCGGTAGTCGGCGCCGCTGGCGCGGGCGGCGAGCAGGTCGGTGTCGGCGGTGGACAGCAGCAGGATGCGCACGGACGGCTCCGGAGAGTGACGCCCGGATCGACGCGAGGACGATCGGGCGGTACGAGGGGTGGGCGCGGTTCAGCGGGTACGGCGGGCCGGGAAGCGGCTCACCGGCGGGCCGGCGGGGTCGGGCGGCGCGGTGCGGGCGTCAGGGACGGGCGACGCGTCCGACCGCTGCGGGGCGGCCGGGGGCGGGCACACCACGGCCGGCCGGACGCGCGGCGCGGCGGCCGGACGGGGCTGCGGAAATGCGGCTGCTCGCCGGCGCGCTGTCGCGGCCGGGCACGATGCGACGATGATCGTCGATGGCGGAGACGCGGTGCGTCATCGGGTCCTCCTCGGGTGTCCACGCCCTGGGGTCGCTCCCGACGGCCGAAGTATCCTGGCTCCCGGAT
Organism: Micromonospora sp. NPDC023814; assembly: GCF_040639595.1. Taxonomy (NCBI): domain Bacteria; kingdom Bacillati; phylum Actinomycetota; class Actinomycetes; order Micromonosporales; family Micromonosporaceae; genus Micromonospora; species Micromonospora sp. NPDC023814. The sequence continues at coordinate 36,388 of NZ_JBFAAF010000046.1, read as the reverse complement.
CGACGCTCACCCCCGGTCTTCCAACCGCGCACGCACGGCCGTGACTCACGAGGGGGGATCGCTCCCCGGTGACAGTGGCGGGACCGCGCCGGAATCGCACCGGCTTCCTTCACTGCCGTCAGGCCGCGAATGCTGCCACACCCCCGGTCCCCGGGTCAACGCGACGGGATCGGACGCCGACCCCGCCGGGCCGGCGCGGCGCGGCGCTCACGACGGTCGACCGCACCTCACCGGTCGGCGAGCCCCGACTCGTAGCCCGCGATCACCAGTTGCGCCCGGTCGCGGACGCCCAGCTTCGTCATCAACCGGCCGATGTGCGTCTTGACGGTGCCCCGGCTGAGGTGCAGGTGCTGCTCGATCTCGGTGTTGGACATCCCACGGGTGATCAACGTCAACACCTCCCGCTCCCGCGGGGTCACCCCGTCGAGCCGTCCCGGCACCCGTCGGGCCGCCGGCATCCGGGTGAACTCGGCGATGAGCCGACGGGTGACGCTGGGGGCCAGCAGCGCCTCACCCGCGGCGACCACCCTGATCGCGTCGAGCAGCCGTACGGGGGACGTGTCCTTGAGCAGGAAGCCGCTCGCCCCGGCCCGCAGCGCCCGGTACACGTAGTCGTCGAGGTCGAAGGTGGTGAGGACGAGCACCCGGGGCGCGTCCCGGCCGGCGGTGACCTGCTCGGTGGCGGTGATGCCGTCCAACTCGGGCATCCGGACGTCCATCAGCACCACCTCGGGCGAGTGCGTCCTCGCGAGTTCGACGGCCGCCCGCCCGGTGCCCGCCTCGGCCACCACGGTCATTCTCGGGGTGGCGTCAACCAGCAGCCGCAGGGTGCCGCGCAGCAGCACGTCGTCGTCGGCCAGGAGCACGCGTACGGGCTCACCCATCGTCCGACACCGCCGGGGTGAACGGCAGCCGGGCGCGCACGGCAAAGCCGCCGCCGGGCTCGACGCCGGCCTCCAGGGTGCCGCCGTGCATCACGGCCCGCTCGCGCATGCCCCGCAGCCCGTGGCCGGGCGGCCCGACGGCGCGCCCCGACCCCCCGTCGTCGACGACGGCGACGGCCAGCACCCCGGGCTCGACCGCCACGGCGAGCCGACAGCGGGTCGGGCCGGCATGGCGCAGCACGTTGGTGAGCGCCTCCTGCACGATGCGGTACGCCGAAGCCTGCACGGCCGCGGGCACCCGGGCCAGGTCGGTCGCCCGGTCGACGTCGACGGTGACACCGGCGGACCGGACGGCCTCGACCAGCCGGTCGAGTTCGGCGAAGCTCGGCGCGGTGTCGGCCGGGTCGCGCAGCGCGCCGAGCACGACCCGGATGTCGTCGAGCGCGCTCCGGCTGACCCGCTCGATCGCGCCCAGGGCGGCCCGGCCCTGCTCGGGATGGCTGTCCGCCAGGTGATTGGCGACGGCCGCCTTCATGGCGATCAGGCTGAGGCTGTGCCCGACCACGTCGTGGATGTCCCGGGCGATGCGCAACCGTTCCTCGGCCACCGCCTGGTCGGCACGCGACGCGGCGAGTTGGGCGACGTGACGTCGACGGGCGCGCACCGCGCGGGCGAGCGCCCACGAAGCGGCGACGACGGTCGCGGCGTAGAGCAGGACCGGGACCGGCGTGGCGGCGAACGACTCCTCCCCCGCCCGGGTCGAAACGATCGGCAGCCCGGGGACCGTGCCGCCCGCCAGCCCCGCGCCCGTGAGGGCGGCCAGCACCACGACGAGCGCCGACACGCCGTCCCGGGTGGAGGTGACCAGCGCGACCGGGTAGAGCGCGAACGCGACCGCGAACACCACCGCGTCGCCGGCCACCCCGACGGCGACCGCCACCGCCCCCGCCAGCACCACGACGGCGAGCACCGGCGCCGGCCAGCGCCGGCGGACGGCGAGCGGAGCCCCGAACAGCACCGCCAGGCCACCGGCGAGCGCCGGGACGCCGGGCGTCCGGAACACCGTGAGGAGCAGGAGGGCGACGCCCACCAGCGCGTCGAACGCCATCAACTGCCGCAGCCCGAGCCGCCCCGAGGTGACCACCGGACCACCGTATCCACCGGCCGGCCGCCGGGCGTCGGACCACGGTCCGATCCCGGGTTCGGACCACGATCCGATGTGCGGGGTCCCCGACCGGCCGAGACTCCGACCATGATCACGCGACTCCTCGTCCTGGCCGGTGCGGTGGCGCTCGCCGCGTCGCCCGCCCCGGCAGCCCCGGCCGCGCCCCCGGTCGGGATCGACGCCGCCGCCGTCGACGCCGCCGTCCGCCAGTACCGCGACGCCACCGGGCTGCCCGGCGTCGCGGTGGCCGTCACCCGGGGGACCGCGGTGGTGCACGCCGCCGGGTACGGCCGCACCCCCGCCGGCGACCCGATCACGGCGCACACCCCGATGGCCGTGGCGTCGGTGAGCAAGTCGTTCACCGCCCTCGCCGTGATGCAGCTGGTCGAGGCGGGCCGGGTGGAACTCGACGGGCCGGTCCACCGGCACCTGCCGGAGTTCACGATGGCCGACCCCCGGGCGGTCCGGATCACCGTGCGGCAGCTGCTCGACCAGACCTCCGGGATGTCGGACACGACGTTCCCCGCGTTCAGCAGGCGGCAGCCGGGTTCGCTGCGGGAGGCCGTCGCGGGGATGCGTACGGCCCGGTTGGCCGCCGCCCCCGGCACCAGGTGGGAGTACCACAACCCGAACTTCCAGGTGGCCGCGCGACTCGTCGAGGTGGTCAGCGGGCTGCCGTTCGACGAGTACCTGCGGACGCGGGTCTTCGCCCCGCTCGGCATGACCGACAGTCGCACCCTCGACGTGGCCGCCGACCTGCCGTCGAGCGCGCGCGGCCACCTCATGATCCTCGGCAGGCCGGTCGCCCTGCCCGAGCCGCCGGCCTTCGGCAACGGCTCCGGCGGGGTGCTCAGCTCGGCGCGCGACATGGCGGCGTGGCTGATCGCGCAGGGCAACCAGGGTCGCGGTCCGGACGGCACGGCGGTCGTCTCCCCGGCGGGCCTCGCCACGCTGCACCGCCCGTCCGCGGTCTCCGACTCCTACGCCCTCGGCTGGTTCTTGGAGAAGACCGGGTCGGGGGCGCCGATGATCGCGCACAGCGGTGACCTGTTCACCTCGACGGCGTACCAGGCGCTGCTGCCCGCGTCCGGCCACGGGGTCGCGGTCATGGCGAACACCGGACTGGCGTACGGCCACGCGTCGGCCCTCGCCGAGCGGCTCATCGCGCTGATAGAGGGAACGTCGGCGCCCTCGGCGGGCACGCCGCTCGTGGTCGTCGACGCCGTGCTGCTGGTGCTGGCGGTCGCCTCCGCCGCACTCGCCGGCCGGGGCGTGCTCCGGTCACGCCGCTGGGCCGCCGGCCGGGCGGTACGCTCCTGGACGCTGGTGCGGCTGCTTCCGCTGCTCGCGCCGCTGCCGCTGCTCGCCTCGATCCACCGAGTGGTCGGTTGGCTCTACCGGGGTCGCGACGTCGCCTGGATCCAGGTGGCGTACATCTATCCGACGTTCCTGGTGCTGCTGGTCACCGCGACGCTCGGCTGCGCCGCCGTCCTCGTGGCCCGGCTCGTCCGACTCGGACGCAGCAGGCGCGGCTGACGACGGGCACGACCCTGCCGGTGAGCCGACCGCTCGCGCCCGGTGGCCCGCACTCACGGGTCGCCGGGGCGGCGAGGGCCAACGCCTCCGTCAGGCCGGGTCGGCCGGCGCGGAGGGCCGGGACGCGACGCTCCAGGCGACGGTCGCGGCCACCGCGACGGCGCCGCTGAGCAGGAACGGCGCGTCCAGGCCCAGGCCGGCGGCCAGCGCGCCGCCGGCAAGCGCCCCCAGCGCGGTGCAGCCGTAGGTGAGGACCCGGGAGGCGGCGACCACCCGGCCGAGCAGGTCGCCGGGCACGAGGCGCTGCCGGAGCGACAGCGCGGCCACGTTGAGGACGGCGAACGCCGCGCTGGTGCTGACGACGACGGCCACGGCGGCGACCCGGTGCGGCGCGACGACCAGGAGCGCCGGCGCTCCGGCGGTGACCGCCATCGACCACGTCAGCACGTGCCGGTGCCGGAAGCGGGCGATCAGCCGGTCGGCGAGGAGGGAGCCGGCGAGGCCGCCGCCCGCGCCGGTGGCCAGCAGCAGGCCGAAGCCGAGCGCGCCGAGGCCGAGGCTGTCCCGCGCGTACAACACGAAGATCGCGAACCAGGCGCTGTCCGCGGCGGCGACGGCCGCGCCGACGAGCACGAGCGTGCGGAGCACGGACTGCCGGGCCAGCCACCGCAGCCCGGCGAGCGCCCCGTCCCGCGCGGGGGCGACCGCGCCGCCGGACGGCTCGCCGGCACCGGCTTTCGACCGCTCTGGGGCCGGGCGGGCGAGGGTCAGCGGCAGGGACAGCACGAGCATGACGGCCAACGCGAGGGAGGCGCCGTTGACGGCGAACGGCAGTGCCGCGCCCGCGACGAACAGCAGCGCGCCGACCGGCGGGCCGACGAACTCGTTGCCCACGATCTCGCCCGCCACGAGACGGCCGTTGGCCTTCTCCAGCCGCGCGTCGTCCACCAGCCGGGGAACGGCAGTCTGGGCGGCGGTGTCGCGCAGGGTCTCGCCGACGCCGAGCAGGAACGCGGCGACGACAACGAGGCCGATCGGTGCCCTGGCCGTCGCGACGGCCAGGGCCAACGTCGACAGGACCAGGACCCGGGCCACGTCGGCGGCGGCGATGATCTCCCGGGCTCCCCTGCGGTCCGCGAGCACTCCGGCGAACAGGCCGGTGACCAACCAGGGCAGGAACTGCGCCGCGGCCACGGCGGCCACCGCCACGGGGTCGTCGCTCAGCGCGGCGGCGAGGAGCGGGAACGCCGCCACGCGGATGCCGTCGCCCAGGTTGGCCAGGGCGGCAGCGGTCCAGAATGTCCAGAAGGGACGGCCCAGGGCCGACGACCGGTCAGCCATGCCGGAAACCCTACCGCCCGCCCCGTCCCCCCGGGCGGCGCCGCCAGGCAGGGGCGGCCGACGCGACACCAACCGCCGGCGCCCGGGGCCGGCCGCGACATCGCCTGCATCCAGGCGTCGCACCTGCCCGAGAGCACTACGATCGGGCGGCAGTCCGACGCGTTGTCCGGAATCCAGGGAGGATGTACGCCGTGGCCGCCATGACGTTCCAGCACCTCGCCGGTCGGGTCTGGCTCTGCCCGGGTGATCCAAACCCGGAAGCCGTCCAGGCCGGCGTCGCCCTGGTCGCCGACGACCGGGGCAGCGTGCTGGTCGACGCGGGGCAGAGCCCCGCGCACGCCCGGGAGATCCGGTCCGCGCTGGCTGCCGCCGGGCTGCCCCCGCCCCGCTGGCTGGTCTACACGCACCACCACTGGGACCACGTCTGGGGCGCCTGCGCCTGGCCCGGCGTGGAGATCGTCGGCCACGTCGCCGGCGAGCGGCTGCTGCGTGCGGAGGCGGCCCGGCCGTGGAGCCATCGGTACCTGCGGGAGCAGGTGCGGGCGAATCCGCGGCTCGGCCCGAGTTTCCGGGCCCGGGCGCTGGCGGTCGACTCGTGGGACGACTTCGCGGTGCTGCCGCCGACCCGGACCTTCACCGACGAGTTGGAGCTGCCGGTCGGCGTGCGGGTGCGGCACGTCGGGGGCGCCCACGCGCCGGACTCGACGGTGGTGGCGGTGCCGGACTCGGGCGTGCTGCTGCTCGGCGACTGCTTCTATCCGCCGCCGGCGCACCTGCGCACCCCCGAGGACCGGCCCGACCTCACCCTGGTACGCCGACTGCTGGCCGACGACGTCCACTGGTACGTCGCGAGCCACCAGCCGCCGATGACGGTGGACGAGGCACGCGCGGCGGTCGCCGCCGCGCGGTGACGCCGCGGCGGCGCCACGCTCAGCGGAGGCGGCGCTCCGGGTGGGCCCGGTTCCAGGCCCGCATCCGCTCCGGGTAGCCGGTGCGGGCGGCCTCGTACAGCGGCACCGCGTGCTTGCGGGCGATCGACCCGGCGGCGCGCGGCGAGCCGGTGCGGCGGCGGATCCACTCGCCGTCGTGGGCGATCGCCACCACGGTGGTGTCGGTCGCCGTGGTCTCCGGCTCCAGGTAGAACTCCACGCCCCGGCGGCTGGTGACGAACGCCTCCAGCGCGGCCAGGTCCTCGCGGGTCGCCTCGCGGTCGAGCTTCGTGGGGGCCGCGTCGGTGCCGCGCGACCGTCGACTGAACCAGCCCATCCCCCGCTCCTCTCCTCGGCGTCCTCCCAGTGCAGCACCGCTTCCTGGGACGCGGCTGCGAGCCGGGTGTGAGTGCCCTGCGGAGGTGCCGCGTCAGCGGGCCGGCGGGCGGGTGGCCGGCACCAGGGCGAGGGTGGGCAGCAGCAGCATCGACACCACGAGCAGGGCGGGCAGCGTGCCGACCCGGTCGCCGAGCAGGCCGAGCAGCGGCGGGCCGGCGAGGAACGCCGTGTAGCCGATCACGGCGACCACGCTGACCCGGGCCGGCGCCCGCCGCTCGTCGTCGGCCGCCGCGCTCATCCCCACCGGGAAGCCCAGCGACGCGCCGATCCCCCAGAGCGCGACGCCGGCGACCGCCACCGGCCCGGAGCCGGCGAGCACCGCCACGCCCGCGCCGACGGCGGCGAGCAGGATCGTGCCGGACAGGACGGGCACCCGGCCCCACCGGTCCAGCGCGACGGTGCCCGCCGTGCGGCCCAGGGTCATGCCGACGACGAAGACGCCGAAGACGGCCGCCCCGGCCGCCTCGCTGAGGTCGTGGCCGTCGATGAAGGCGACGGCGAGCCAGTCGTTGGCGCTGCCCTCGGCGAACGCCGACACCAGCACCAGCAGGCCGATGAGCAGCGTGCGCGGCTCCCGCCAGGCGGCGAGCAGGTCGCGGCGGCGCTGGGCCGGGGCCGCCGACGCGGCGGCGGTGCCGCTCTCGGCCGCCGGCAGGAACGACCGGACGGCCAGCAGCGTGCCGCAGAGCACCACCGCCGCCAGCGCGGCGAGGTGCGCCGCGACCGGCAGGCCGAGGCGGGCGGCCCCCGCGCCGAGCCCGGCGCCGGCCACGGAGCCGAGGCTCCACGCGGCGTGGAAGCGGGGCATGATCGTGCGCCCCAGCCGCCGCTCGACCGCCGCACCCTCGACGTTCATGGCGACATCGCAGATGCCGGAGCCATAGCCGAGAGCGCACAACCCGACCGCGACCCCGACCAGGGAACCGGCCGGGGCGGCGACCCCGGCCACGGTCAGCCCGGCCGCGACGAGCAGGCAGCCGAGGGCCACCGTGCGGGCCGCCCCGAGCCGCTGGGCCACCAGGCCGGCGGTGGGCATCGCGAGCAGCGCGCCGACGGACATGGCGAGCAGGAGCAGCCCGAGCCGGCCGGCGCTGAGCCCGAGCGCGTCCCGGACGGCGGGCACCCTGGAGAACCAGGTGGCGACGGCCAGGCCGTTGAGCGCGAACACGACCGCCACGCCGGTGCGGGCGGCCAGCACCGACCGCGGTACGGCCGGGGTCGGCGCGGCGGGCGGGGCGGTGGTGCGGCTCACGGTGGCGTCCTCTCGCCTCGGGCGTCTGCCGCACGATCCCACACCTGAGAGCGCTGCCAGGACAACGCCTTCCCACCCTCTTACCGTCGCCGACCCGTGAGGGAGATGATGCGCATCGACCGTCCGCGCCGGGGACGGCGACCACGGGGAGGACAGGTATGACGACAGCTGGCCGACCGCCCACACTCGACGACGTCGCCCGGGCGGCGGGCGTCTCCCGGGCCACCGCCTCGCGGGTGATCGCCGGCACCGGCTACGCCTCGCCCACCGCCCGCGACCGGGTCACCGCCGCCGCCGACCGGCTCGGGTACGCACCGAACCTGGCCGCCCGCGCGCTGGTCCGGGGCACCGGTGTGCGGCTGGTGGTCGCGGTGTCCGGGGTCGCCCCGAGCGTCCTCGACGACCCGTACGTCGACCGGGTGGTCGGCGCGGCCGCCCGGATCTGCGCGCCGTACGGGCTCGGGGTCGCGCTGCACTGGCTCCCGACGCGGGAGCCGGCCGGGCTGCGCCGGCTGGCCGAGGACCGCAGCGTCGGCGGGATCATCCTGGTCAACACCACCGAGGCGGTGCTCCGGGCGGTCCCGGCGGCGCTGCGCGGCCGGGTGGCCTCGATCGGCATCGGCTCCGCCCTCGTGCCGGCCTTCGACGTGGACAACGGCGGCGGCACGGAGGCCGTGGTCCGGCACCTGTACGCCACCGGCCGCCGCCGCATCGCGATGGTGACCGGCCCCCGCTGGCTGCCCTGCGCCGGCCGGTCGGTGGGCGCGTACCGCCGGGTGGTGCGCGACGCGGGCCTGCCGGTGCGGCTGGTGCCGGGGGACTTCAGCGCGGGCCGGGGCCGGGCGGCGGCCCGGGAGGTGCTGGCGCGCTGGCCGGACACGGACGCGATCGTCGGGATCAGCGACGCGACCGCGCTGGGGCTGATCGACGGGCTGCGCGGCGACGGCGTCCAGGTGCCCGGGGACGTCGCCGTCACCGGCTTCGACGACATCCCGCTCGCCGCGATGACCACCCCCGCGCTGACCACGGCGACCCATCCGGTGGGGCAGATCGCCACGGCGGCGGCGACCGCCGTGCTGGCCGGACGGCCGGTGCCGCCGGCGACGGTGTTCCCGTCCCGGCTGGTCCGCCGGGTCAGCGGATGAGCCGGCCCGGCAGGGGCCGCTGGCGCGCTGGAGGCGGCCCCGCAGGGTTAACCCCGGGGCAGCGGGGTAACCGCTGGCGCACCCCCGCCGAGGACGAGGAGCGGTGATCCCGTGGCCGAACCCGCCGCGCCGCACCGGCAGCCGGAGGAGAACCCACGGCACGGCCGGCTCACCGCGCGTCCGGCGCCGCCCGTCACCCGGGCGGCCACCGGCATGGTGACGCTGACCGACGCCGACGGCGGGCCGCTGGCGATGGTGTACGCCCCGGAGCCGGTCGACGGCCGGCCGTACCGGCTGGTGCTGCTGCTGCACGGGGCCGGCGGCTCGGCCCGGCAGGGCGTGGACCTGCTGCTGCCGGTCGCCGACGCGCACCAACTGCTGCTGGTGGCCCCGCAGGCGGCGTCGAGCAGCTGGGACCTGATCGTGGAGGGCTTCGGGGTGGACGTCCGACGGATCGACGGGCTGCTGGCCACGGCCTTCGCCGGTTACCCCGTCGGGCAGGTGGCGTTCGGCGGGTTCTCCGACGGCGCCTCGTACGCCCTCTCGCTGGGCCTGACCAACGGCGACCTGGTCGACGCGGTGGTGGCCTTCTCCCCCGGCTTCGCCGCGCCGCTGGTCACCCACGGCCGGCCCCGCGTCTACGTCTCGCACGGCGCCGACGACCCGGTCCTGCCGGTCGACGTGTGCAGCCGCCGCCTGGTGCCCCGGCTGCGTTCGCTCGGTTACGACGTCACCTACGACGAGTTCCCGGGCCCGCACGAGGTGCCCGCCGACATCCGCCACCGCGCCGCCGACTGGCTGACCATCGCAGACTGACCCGGTCGGTCCACGCCTGAGACGCCGGAGGACGCGTGACCGCCGGCGCCATGCGCGCTCGTCTACGCTCGCGGGATGGACCCGCTCACCGGGCTGCTCGACGGGCCGCGGGCCCGGGGCGCCTTCCTGCTCCGGTCACTGCTGGATCCCCCGTTCGCGCTGCGCATCGAGGACCGCGCCCCGCTGACCGTCGTCGCCCTGGTCCGTGGCGCGGCCTGGGTGGTGCCCGACGACGGCGCGCCCGTCGCGCTGGGACCGGGCGACGTGGCGGTGCTGCGCGGGCCCGACGGCTATCTCGTGGCGGACGACCCGGCCACCCCGCCGCAGGTCGTCATCCACCCCGGGCAGCGGTGCACCACGCTGCGCGGGGAGCCGCTGGCCGAGACGATGTCGCTGGGCGTACGCACCTGGGGCACGGGCTCGGACGGCGCCACCGTGCTGCTGACCGGCACGTACCAGCTTCCCGGGGAGCTGAGTCGACGGCTGCTCACCGCCCTGCCGCCGCTGCTCGTGGTGGGCGGCGAGGAGTGGCGCAGCCCGCTGGTGCCCCTGCTCGCCGAGGAGGTCTCCCGGGACGCGCCCGGCCAGGAGGCGGTCCTGGACCGGCTGCTCGACCTGCTGCTGATCGCCGCGCTGCGCACCTGGTTCGCCCGCCCCGGCGCCGCGCCCGCCTGGTACGTCGCCGCCGCCGATCCGGTGGTCGGCCCGGCGCTGCGGCTGCTCCAGAACGACCCGGCCCGGCCGTGGACGGTCGCCTCCCTCGCGACCGAGGTGGGCGTCTCCCGGGCGGCGCTGGCCCGCCGGTTCACCGAGTTGGTCGGCGAGCCGCCGATGACGTTCCTGACCGGGTGGCGGCTGGCGCTCGCCGCCGACCTGCTCCGCGAGCCGGACGCCACCCTGGGCGCGGTCGCCCGGAAGGTCGGCTACGGCAGCCCGTTCGCGCTGAGCACGGCGTTCCGCCGGGTCCGCGGCGTCACGCCGCGCGACCACCGCCTCGCCGCGTCCTGACCGACCGCCCACTTCCCCGCCCGGCCGGCACGCGCGGCGCGCTTCCGCTGCCGGATCGTGCTCTCCGGCACCGGCTGGCCGCCGCTCGACGCTGCCGGGGCGTCGGGCGAAGCAGCCGGGACCCGCCGGGCAAGGCAGCCGGGACCCGCCGGGCAACACAGCCGGGACCCGCCGGGCAACACAGCCGGGACCCGCCGGGCAACGCAGCCGGGACCCGCCGGGGGTCAGGTGGTGGTCAGGGCGCGCAGCAGGGCGCGGACGGCGGCGGCGAGGTCGGCGCGGCTGGCGGGGGTGCCGGGCGTGGGTGCGCTGAGGGCGCCGGCGCCGACGAGGCGGTCGAAGAGGAGCCCGTCGAGGAACGCGACGAGCTGGTCGCCACGGCGGTCGGGGTCCGGGGCGCCGGCCCGGGCCAGCAGGTCGCGGGCCTGCACCCGGAGCAGGGTGCCGTGTTCCAGGATCCGCCGCAGCTCGGGGCGGTGCACCGCCTCGAGGAGGCAGGCGTACCGGGCGAGGGTGCGGCTGCGCCCGACGGTGAGCCAGCGGTCCAGCACCTCGCCCGCCCCGTCCGCGAGCTGGTCGAGGTCCGCCCCGGTCAGCGCGGGGAGCGGCGTGCGGGGCGGCGCATCGGTGGGCAGCTCGCGGGCCGCCAGGTCGGCCCGGTCGAGGTCGGCGAGGCGCCGCACCACCGCCTCGATGAGCGCCTGCCGGGTGCGCAGGTACGCCGACGTGCTGCCGGGCGGCAGGCCGGCGCGGGCGTCGACCGCCCGGTGGGTCAGCGCCCGCATGCCGCCCTCGGCGAGCAGTTCGATGGCCGCGTCGGCCAGCAAGGCCACCCGGTTGGTCCGCCCCGCCACACGCCCTCCCCACGTCACTTCTACGGATGTAGTATGCCTTTCTACAGGCGTAGAAGGGCGGGACGTCATGGGCGGGTCGGACGCGGTCGTGGTCGGGGGCGGGATCGGCGGCCTCGCCGCGGCGCTCGCGCTGCACCGGCGCGGCTGGCGGGTCACCGTGCTGGAACGCGCCGCCGAGCTGCGCGAGGTCGGCGCCGGGCTGACCCTGATGGCGAACGCGGTGCGTGGCCTCGACGCGCTCGGCGTCGGGGCGGCGGTCCGGGCGCGCGGGGACGCCGGGGCGGCGGGCGGCATCCGCACCGCGCGTGGGCGCTGGCTGTCCCGGGTGGACGCCGACGAGCTGACCAGGCTGCTCGGCACCACCGCGCTGGGCGTGCACCGGGCGACCCTGCACGGCATCCTGCGCGAAGCGCTGCCGGCGGAGGCCGTGCACACCGGGGCCGAGGTGTCCGACGTGGACCCGGAGGCCGGCGAGGTGCGCCACCGGCGGCACGGCGAGCCGGTCAGCCTCCGGGCCGACCTGGTGGTCGGCGCCGACGGCCTGCACAGCGCGCTGCGCGCCCGGCTCTGGCCCGGCACCCCGCCCCCGGCGTACGCGGGCACGACCGCCTGGCGGGCGGTGGTCGACTTCCCCGAGCCGGTCCCGGCCGCGATCAGTTGGGGCCGGGGCGCCGAGTTCGGCATGGTGCCGGTCGGCGACGGCCGGCTCTACTGGTTCGGCGCCGTCACGGCTCCGCCGGGCGGGCATGCGCCCGACGAACTGGCGGCGGTCCGGGAGCGCTTCGGCTCCTGGCACGACCCGATCCCGGCGCTGCTCGCGGCGACCCCGCCGGAGGCGGTGCTGCGCAACGACATCCACCACCTCGCCACGCCGCTGCCGTCGTACGTGCGGGGGCGGGTGGCACTGCTCGGCGACGCGGCGCACGCGATGACGCCGAACCTGGGGCAGGGCGCCTGCCAGGCGATCGAGGACGCGGTGACGCTGGGGGCGGTGTGCGCCGGCGGGGCCGGGACGGTGCCCGCCGCGCTGGCCGCGTACGACCGGCAGCGGCGGCGCCGCAGCCAGGCCGTCGCCCGGGCGTCGTTCCGGACCGGGCGGTTCGGTCAGCAACTGCGCCACCCGGCGGCCGTCGCGCTGCGCGACACCCTGCTGCGGCTCACCCCGGCCCGCGCGTCGCTCCGCGCCATGACCCGGTACGCGGACTGGCAGCCGCCCACCGCCCCTGACCCGAGGACGCGCACCCGACCCCGGCCCGGCCAGCTTCCGGAGCACTGGCTGCGGGTGGTGTCCGCGCACGCCCCCGGCCTGCTGCGCGACCTCGACCTGGACCTCGGCCCGACCGGCCCCGCTCCCCCGCCGCCCGTCGACGCCGACCACGGCGCGAGCTGCCCCGTTGGGCCGGACCACGCCGCAAGCCGCCCGGCCGGCGCAGGCCACCGCGCGACTCGCCCCGCTAACGATCCGCCGGGCGGCGGGCCGGGCCGCCCTGGACGGCCGATCCACGACCGCCCGCCGTCGGGCCCGGGTGGGGATCGACGCCTGGCGCTGGTCGCCGCGGTCGCCGTGTGGAGCACCGGGCTGTTCTGCCTGAGCCTGGTGCTGCCGGACCGGGTCCAGGGCTGTTCAGCTCGATCCCGGCCATCGTCAAGGCGCTCCGGGTCACCGGCGCCGCCGCCGAACGCTCCGGCGACGGCCGGGCCGGAGCCCCACGCCGGACCTCGTGCGCCGGGCGGTGCGTCGGGCACCCGACGCCAGGGGCCCGCGACATGGTGAAGATCGGCTATAAGTGGCGCATGGAATTTCCCGCCTACCTGGCCACCATGCCGATGCACGCGATCACCGAGATCCACGGCGAGCCCGGCCTGCTGGCCCGGTTCCGGCTGGAGCTGCGCGCGTTCGACGAGGCCGCCCGGGAGCGGCTCACCGAGGCCCTCGACCTGGCCGCCGAACTGCACCGCGACGACCGGCGGGTACGCGAGCCCTACCTGAACCACCTGCTGCGGGTGGCGATCCGGATGATGCACCACTACCAGGTCCGCGACGTCGACGTGATCGTGGCCGGCCTGCTACACGACGCGGTGGAGGACCACCCCGACGAGCTGGCCGGCGAACACGCCGGCGACGATCCGACCGCCGCCGCGCTGGCCATCCTGGCCGAGCGGTTCGGCCCGCGCGTGGCCCGCCTGGTCGGCGCGGTCACCAACCCGGCGTACGACCCGGGGCGCGACAAGCACGTCCAGTACCGCGAGCACGTGGCGGCCAGCCTGGCCCGGGAGCCGTGGGCGCGGGTCATCAAGATCTCCGACTTCACCGACAACGGGGTGGGCGTCATCCACACCGTCGGGCCGAAGGTGGCCTCGTCGGCGGCGAAGTACCGGCCGCTGGTGCCGGTCTACCGGGACCTCGTCACCCGGCCGGACACTCCCCTGTCGGCGCCGGTGAAGCGGCACATCCTCGACCAGCTCGACCTGGCCGAGGAGCGCTTCAGCGCCATCCTCGACCAACCCGCCCACCCGAACTGACACGTTGCCGCCGCAGTCTGGTCGTGGTCAGGCCGGAAGGTGCACGACCCGGGTGGGCTCGGCGAGCACCGCGCGTGCCGCCGGCAGGTCGGCCAGCCGCGCGGCCAGGGTCGCCACCGCCAGTCGTTCCGGCAGCGCGGCGCTGAACTTGAGCCCGGCGAGGGCCTTCTCCGTCACGTCGGGAAGGCAGACCCGGTCTGCGGCGTCGGCCAGGGCCGCCCGCACCATGTGCCGGTCGAGGTCGGGTCGCAGCCGGATCGAGGCGTCGTCGTACCGCTGGGTCGGGTCGGCGATCTCGCTGAGGGTGGCGATCAGGGTGGCGTTGGCCCGGTAGCCGGCCCACGTCCACCACTTCATCTCGCCGTCGGCGTCGCGGGCGACGACCGTGCCGCCGGGGTGGACGAGGGACGTGGCCTCCTCGCGCAACTGGGCGAGCCTGGTGCTGGCCCGCCCGGTGAGGGCGACCGGCGGGTCGGTGCCGAGGAGCACCTCGCGGATCGCCCGGACCATCCGGTACGACAGCCCCTGCGGCGAACCGCCGGTCATCCAGAGCGCCTTGCCGCCGCCGTCGGCGGGCTCCACGAAGCAGCGCCGGCGCTTCCAATCGACGTAGGTGACCCGCCAGCTGCGCCCGGCGAGCAGCAGCAGCCGGGGGCCCTGCACCTTCGCGGTGAGCAGCGCCGGATCGGTCCGGCCGATCTCGGTGCGACCCGAGAGCACGGTGAACTGGGGCGGGGCGGTGAACACCGCCAGCATGTCCATGAAGTGCCGGCGACCGAACCGCAGCTCCGCCTCCGGCCCGATGAAGAGCATCCCGGAGTCGACGTCGAGATAGCCGCGCTCGACGAGGTGCCGCACGATCACCTCGGCGCTCTTGTCGAAGGGCGCCAGCCCGTTCCACTCCTCCGGCCACACCTGGTCGCCGACGCGGTGCCGCTGCAGCGACAGCGCGAGCATCTGCTGGGCCACGATGTGCCGGGGCTCCGGTGGCGGCACGACGGCCTCGACCCAGCCCTGCGACCAGAGGTGGAGCAGCCCGGCGGCGTGTAACAGCCCCTCACCGTCCAGCGCGAGGAAGAGGCAGTTCCGGCTGCTGCCGGGCCGCCGGCCGGTCCGGCCGATCCGCTGTAGGAAGGCGGCGACGGTGCGCGGGGCGTCGATCTGGATGACCCGGTCGAGGTCCCCCACGTCGATGCCCAGTTCGAGGGTGCTGGTGGCCACGATGACGCAGTCCCGCTCCTGCGCGAACGCCTCCTCGGCCCGCCGCCGCTCGTCGACGGAGAGCGAGGCGTGGGAGAGGAACGTCGTCACGTCGAGTGCCCGCAGCCGCTGGCCGAGTTCCTCGACCAGGGCGCGGGAGTCGCAGAACACCAGCCGCTTCTCGCCCTGATGCAGGGCCGCGATCACCTTGGCCGCGTTGTGCACGGACCCGACGTAGTCCAGCTCGACCGCACCGACGGGAGCCGGTCCCCCCGTCGTGGCGCCGGCCGACGCGCCGATATCGGGCGCCACCACTCGCGCCGGCCCCTGGCCGCGGCCGGAGCCCTGCAGCCAGCCCAGCAGCTCGTCCGGATTTCCCACCGTCGCGGACAGCCCGACCCGCTGCACCGGGCGATCGGCCACCCGGGAGAGGCGCTCCAGGACGGCCAGCAGGTGCCAGCCCCGGTCGTCGCCCGCGAACGCGTGCACCTCGTCGACCACGATCGCCCGCAGTTGCCCGAAGAACTCGTCGTGGTCGACGGCGGCGCTGACCAGCATCGACTCCAGGGACTCCGGCGTCGTGAGCAGGACGTCCGGCCGCTCCCGGAGGATCGTCCGGCGCCGGCCCATGGTCACGTCGCCGTGCCAGAGCGCCGCGCGCCGGCCCAGCCAGCCGGTGTAGGTCTCGAGGCGGGGCAGGAGGTTGTTGAGCAGTGCCTTCAGCGGGCAGACGTAGAGCACGGAGGTGCCCGACCAGTTCTCCTCCGCCATCCGCGACAACAGCGGGAACACCGCCGCCTCGGTCTTGCCGCCAGCGGTGGGCGCGAGAAGTAGGGCGTCCTCGCCGTCCAGGAGCGGCCGCACGGCGGCGTCCTGCAACGGCCGCAGCGCCGGCCATTGCAACGTGTTGACCACGTGGTGCAGCACGACCGGATGCAGCAGCTCGGCACCCCTCGTCATCGCAGGCGGCTTCCCTACAGTTCGAGCGCGACCGCGTCGGCGCTGCTCGCGTTGCGCTCAACGTCGGTCATCTCGGTGGCGGTGAGGGTCGGCGCGTAGTGCTGGCGGGGGTCGAACTCAGGGAACTGGTCCACCCGGTCGAGCACCTCCCCCACCAGCTTCTTGAGGAACAGGCGTGGGGCCACCCCGACCTTGCCGCCCAGCCCGCCGGCAACCGCTCGGGCCAGGTCACCGAGATAGCCGTCGTCGACCAGTCGGTGGACCCGTTCCGGGGCCAGCGCCCCGTCCGCGTAGAGATCGCGTACCCGCCCGCCGAGCTCGACCAGGGAGTCGACGGTGAAGCCGGGCAGCCGGATCTGCACCGCGCGCGGGTTGTCGAACCGGGCGTCGGTGGTGAAGTCGACGGCGAGACGCTGCGCCAGCGGCGCGAGCCGCTGGACGCCCTGCGGCCCCTCGTAGAAGGCCGGAGTGCCGGTGATGACCAGGTACAGCCCCGGGAACCGCCCCGAGTGCACCTCGTCGATGAGTTGCCGCAGCGCGTTGAGGGCCTTGTCCCTGGCATCCGACCGGACGCGTTGCAGCGTCTCCACCTCGTCGAGCACGAGCAGCAGGCCGGGATGGCCGCTGTCGCGCAGTACAGCGAGCAGCCCCTGCAGGAAGCTCAGCGCGGCGAAATGATCCAGGTCCCCCTTGACGCCGGCCACTCTGCGGGCAGCGGCGGCGACGTGCGGTTGGCCGCCGAGCCAGGCGAGCACGGCGTCGGCCGTCGCCGGGTCCCCGTCCAGGGTGGCACGGCGGTAGCCGCGCAGGGCGGCGGCGAAAGCCGGGGCGCTGCGGCTCACGGGCGCGAGCCGCTGGTCCAGCAGCGCGGCAACTGCCCGGTCGAGGGCGTCGGCGTCGTCGGGCGCGACCTCTCCGGCCGCGAGGACGTCCTCCTCGAGCGCGTAGAACCAGCCGTCGACGACCGGTCGCAGCGCGCTCGGCGGGAATGTCGAGGTGCTCAGCCGCTCCGTGAGCCGCCGGTAGACGGTCTCCAGCCGGTGCAGCGGGGTCTCGTTCTCGGAGACCTGCACCTCCGCCGTGGCGAGGTTGGCCCGTCGGGCGCGTTCGGCGATCCAGCGGGTGAAGAACGTCTTGCCGGAGCCGTACTCGCCGCGGACGGCCTTGAAGACGGATCCGCCGGCGGCAACGGTGTCGAGGTCCTCGGTGATCGCGGCGCCGAACCGGTCGAGCCCGACCGCGAACAGGTCGAGGCCCGCCGAGGGCACGGCGCCCCGCCGCAGGGCGTCGATGACCTCCCGGCGCCGGGCCGGGCTGACACCGCTCACGGGGCACCCCCGGGCAGGCGGAACTGCTCCCGCAGCAGCCGCAGGTCCAGCCGGACCGTGCGGCCGTTGTCGGCCAGCGAGAGCACAGGATAGTTGTCGACGTTGAATATCCGCTGCAGGGCGTTGACGAAGCCGGTCGCTCGGGCCGGCACCTCGCCGGCCCGCTGGGCCAGCACCGCCGCCGGCAGCACGCCCTTGGCGTCGACCAACGCGCGCATCGCCGCCTCGATCTTCCGCTGATCCACCCGACGCGGCGTCAGGCCGTGCTGTGCCTCGAACAACTCAGTGGCGAGCAGCGCGGCCACCAGGTCACCGTCGCCGGCCGCCGGCGCCGCCGCGGTCGCGGTCGTCGCCTCCGGTACGTCGAACAGCGCGTCCCCGGTGACAGCCGGAGCCTTCCGGCGTGGCTTGGGTGCCGGCACCGATGCCACGGGAGCGGCCGGCGACGCGGCGGGTGCGATGGCATGCCACCACTCCGGTTCGCGGGCCTCGACGGGTGCCCAGCCGACCGGCGGCTCGGTCACGTTCGGCAGCAGGAAGGCCAGCAGCGGGATGGTGACCTCGGCGAGCGAGGCTCCGCCGTGGTAGCCCGCCTTGCTGGGCCGGTACCGCAGCAGCGGGTCCCACAACGCGATGATCCGCTTGCCGTCGGCGACGACGCGCGGGCCGGTCAGCTCGATCTCGCCCGGCCCGACCGGGCCCGGGCCGGTCCGGTGCCGCGCCGAGGCGGCGTCGGCGGCCTTGACGTGCTGACCGCCCCGCTCCAGGACGTGCCCGTGGTCGCTGGTGACGACGATCGCCCGACCGGAGGACCGCGCCTGGTCGAGCAGGCTGCGCAGGAACCCGATGTCGTCGAGCTGCCACCCGGCCTCGTCGCCCTCCCGGCCGTGGGCCAGCGACTCGTCCACCGTGTTGATCACCACGGCGACCACGGGTGCCGGCCCGGCCACCGCTGCCGCCAGCTCCCCGGCGAACACCTCGCCCGCGCGACCCCGGGCCGGTCCCTTGTGGAAGATCCGCGAGCCCTTGCCCCAGCGGCCGTCGGCGAAGAGCTTCTTCTCGTGCTCCTGGTTGCCGCTGCGCAGCGCACCGGCGAAGAGCGACGTGCGGGAGACGGCGGTCAGGGTGGGCAGCGCCGCCACGACGGCCCGTCGACGTCCCTCGCCAGCCTGGGCTAGCGGATCGTATTCGACCCAGTGCTGGGACAGCTCGTCGGCGAGCTGCACCGCGACGGCGGCACTCATCCCGTCGAGGACGACGAGCAGCACCGGCCGGTCGACGCGGATCAGCGGCTCGACGACACGCGGGAGAACGTTCTCCACGGTGAGCAGCCCGCCGTCGTTGCCCGGCCCGGCAGTCGCCCAGGCACCGAGGCGTCGGGCAAAGGCGCCGTCGAGTTCCCGGCGGCGCGCCTGCGCACGATCGTGGATCTGCCGGAACGTCTCCTGCAGCTCCGGGTGGGCATCCTCGCCGGCCCAGACGTGGTTGAGCGCCAGGTCGGCCCAGCCCCACTCGGCGATCTGCCGGTCCACCCCGTCCGCGACGCTCTCGGGCGGCGCCACGTCGGTGCCGAGCCAGCGGACGAGGCGCTGCGCCATCCGGATTCGCGTGATCCGCTCCGTCTCCGCCTCCGCCAGCCGGTGCTCGGCGAGGTGTTCGACCGCCGGCTCCAGCGCGGTGTCTGCCGCGTCGTGGAGCCCGGCGAGCAGGGCTCGGGCCGCGACGCCGATCCGCTGGTTGAAGCCGGTGCGCAGGATCGGGCTGTGCCCGGCGCTGCCGGCCGCGTTGAACTGGACGAGCAGTTCCTCGGCGCGATCGAGCACCGCGTGGCCCTGCCGCCGCACGTCCGTTTTCGGAGCGGCGAGCAGGCCGGTGACCACCTGCACGGCCGCATCGGCGAAGCTCCGCACGGTCGCGTCGTCGTTGAGGCTGCCGAAGTACTGGTCGACCCGGCCCTGGGCGCGTACCGCGTCGGCGCTGTCGGTGCTCCACAACGCGTCGCAGACCAGACCGAGCGGCAGGGCCTCCGTGCCGTGCCCGGCCGCGATCAGCGCGAACAGCGCCTTCGCCGGCCGACCGAACTGCTCCGCGAGCCACCGGGCCAGCCCGTCCTGCTCCTCGTCGCGCAGCAGCCCGTACGCCTCCACCGCGCCCGGTTGGGCGCTCCACCGCAGCAGCGCGGCGACGTCGAGGTCGTCGGGGCCCTCGCCCCGCCGGTCGAGGCCGAGACGTACAGCGGCCAGATGCCGCAGCGCGACGTCCCGGGTCAGCACGGCGGTGGCCAGCTTAGGCCAGCCCGCCGCCGGCATCGCGTCAAGCAACGCCACGCCGGCCCACGACTCCCGCTCCAGGCCGGTGTCCGGCAGCTGCGCGCCGAACGCGTCCACCACGAGGTCCCACGGCTCAACCGTGATGACCCGCTGTCGGAAGATCCGGCTCCGGACGCCGTGGTGCAGCACGGACTCCGGGATGTCGGTGAGCAGCACCAGCAACTCGTCGCCGCGGTCGGCGACAAGGTGCTCCCAGACGGCGAGCGGCGAGACGCACGGCTCGATCCGGGCGCGACGGCCGTCGGGCAACAGCATCGTCGGATCGTGCGGCCACGCCGGGTCGGCGCGCACCACCATCACCGGGTACGCGTCGCCGTTGCGGTGCCGGTCGAGCTGCTGCGTCACCTTCTGGCGCAACGCCACCGGGCTGATCCGCAACGCCTGGGCAGGGGCGGGTGCCTGAGTCACGGCACGATTCTCCAGCTCACCTCGATCGTCGCGTCCGGGTGGTCAGCCGCGAAGGCGCGGAGCTTCTCGACCGCCCGGTCGACGTCGGCCGCCGGAACGGCCACCTCGCTCCTCGGGGCGACCACCGTGTCGCCGCCCGGCTGGACCTTCTCAGCCGGATCGCGGATCACGACGTCACGAGACCGGTCGTCGATCAGCTCACGGCTGCGTGTCACTCGGCGGATGAGCGCCACCGCGTCGGACTGTGCCCGGCGTAGGGCCGGGGACAGCGGGGCGGTCAGCTCGTCGGCCTGGCCGACCCGGCGCAGCTCGGTGAGGATCGCCGTCGCCTCGGTGACGAACGGCGCTCCGAGACCGCTGATGATCTCGAAGTTGTCCCAGGAGACGCCAGCCAGGTCGGCCGACACCTGGCCCGCGCTCTTGATGCTCTTCCCGGTCCGGTCGGCCGGTCCCCCAAGCTCGGCCCGGGCGAGGCGCTCCACGGTGTCCACCGGCGATCGCGCGTTGGCCAGCCCTTCCAGCAGGTCGGCGGCGGCGCGGGCGGTGCCCAGTCGACCACTGGCCGATTCCTTGTCGATTCCCAGCCACTTCGCGTGCTGTTCGAGTCGGGCGACCAGCCCGTGCGCCGCCTCGCGATACCGGTTCGCCTGGGTCGTCAGGTCGCGGCCGAACATCGCCACCAGCCGTCCCCGCCGCAGCGCGATCGGCTGGACCCCGAAGATGGCGGCGGAGCGGGCGCGGGCGGTGTCCCAGTCCTCCTGGCTGGGCAGCCGCTCCTCGCGCAGAATGTGATCCGCCGTGATCTTGCCGACCTCCGGGGCCGGGACGACCTCGCTGCCGTGCAGGTAGAAGGCACGGTCGGTCTGTTCGGCGAAGGTGGCCACGACGAGCTGCGCCACGATCGGGTCGAGGCCGCGCGCCTGCGGCTCGTCGATCCAGCGCAGCAGGTCGGCCACCCGCAACTCACCCTTGATGCCCTCAATGGCCGCCTTGTGCTGAAAGTGCTGGGTCCACTGCCCCTCGATGACGAACGCCGCCTCGTGCATGGTGCCGAGCCCGAGCGGGTTGGCGATGCGGCGCAGCGTCTGCCGGTGGGCCCGCTCCACCTCGACGCGTCCCTCGGGCGACTCGACCGCCCGCCGGACGTGGTCGAGGACGACCTTGACGTCGGGCAGGCGTACGGCCTCGCCCTTGCGGTCGGGGTCGAAGTCCGGGTGGGCGGGGAACTGCTGGCTGAGCATCTGGTCGCCGAGGCTGCGCAGCGCGTCGTTGAAGGTCGCGCCCATGGGCAGCTTCGGCTCCAGGGCGCGGGTGAGCGACTGGAGGTGGTCGTCGAACCCGAGCTGCACGTCGGTGGGCTGCTTGCCGGCCAGCCCGTACGCCTGGCGCAGCACGGCCTGCATCTTGGCCAGCAGCGCGCTGCGCTGGTTGGTCAGCGCGGTCTGCGCGCGGCGTCGGTCGTCGGGGTTGAGGTGCTCGGCGTGGCTCTCGAAGCGCTGGCCTTCGAGCAGCTTGTCGATGATGACCAGCTTGCCCAGCTCGGTGCGGCGCTCGACGGTGAGGGCGGCCGGGATCCAGCAGACCGTGCGGGAAGCCGTCCGGCTGGTCAGCTCCTGCACCCGCTGCCGGTCGTCGGCCGGGCCGTGGCTGCCGTCGTCGAACGGATAGTCGATGATCATGCGCCAACCGGCCGGGTCGTTCGGGTGGAACGCCTCGTCCCGGATGTCGTGCGGGTCGCGGACGTTGCCGTAGACCAGCTCGATGGTGCGGCGGCTCCCCCGCCAGGTGAGACCCGCCTCGGCGAAGAACGAGTCGCTCCACGGCACGCCGAGCTGCTGCCAGAGCAGCCGCTGGACGATGTGCTTGCGGGCGCCCTCGTTGTCGTAGTGCTTGGCGGTGGCGAGCACGCTGTCGACGTCGACGCCGACCAGTTCCAGGGAGACCACCGGGTCGTCGCCCTCGCCGATGCGGATCTCGGCGAACCGGCCCGCCCAGTCGGTGAGCTTGCGGCTGACCTGGGCGACCTCGCCGCCCGGGATCGGGCTGGTGATGCTGCCGTGGTTGAGCGCGGACAGTCGCCGGGCGGTCAGGTTCCGCAGCGCCGGCACGCTGGGCGCGAGTGCCGCCAGCAGCAGCGTCTTCATCAGCCGGTCGTCGCCGGTGAAGGCCCGGATCCGGCCGGCCGTCTCGGCGGGCTGTGGGTCACCGCGGCGGGCCGCGTCGAGGTCGTCGTCGGTGAGGTCGTACTGGCCGAGGAGGTGCGGACGCAGCTTCAGGTCGTAGAGCTTCTGGGCCATCTCGAACTCGGCCTTGAGCTTCTCGGTGAAGGGCTGGTCGCCGCCGCCGCTGATCACGTCGTAGAGGTCGCCGAGCGGCACGAGCTGGCCGAGGCGCAGCGTGTCGCGGCGGTCGACCAGCAACTGGCGCATCAGCTTCAGCGCCGTCCGCGACCGCTGCAGGGCGCTGGAGACGTGCACGAGCGTGGAGAGGAACGCCGGGCTGAACGGGTACGTCGACCGGAAGGCGTCGATGTCGGCGCCGCTGCCCGAGTCGGTGCCGAGCAGGGTGTCGAAGACCTCCCGGCGTACCTTCGTGGTGGCGTCGAAGGCCCGGCCGATGGCCTCGCCGGCCGTGGTGTCGCGGGGCTTGAGCAGCCGGCGGCGGGCGATCTCCGGGAGGTTGCGGTCCTCCAACTTGATCACGTCGAACCGGCCGCTGGCCAGGTTGAGGGTGTCCTGGTAGCTCAGCTCGTTGGCGCCGGTGACCTCTTCGCCGACGAGCTCGCGCAGGTCACGCTGCCGGGCGATGAAGCTGATCACCGGGATGGGCCGGCGGGTGTCGCCGCCCTCCACGAAGTTGGTGATCTTCTGGATCTCGCGGGAGACGAACTGCTGGTCGCCGATCGAGTTGGCCAGCCAGAGGATCAGCTCGTCGAGGAAGAGGATCAGGCCGTGGTAGCCGAGCTCCTTGGCGTGCCGGCTGATCTCGGTCAGACCCCGGTCGAGGGAGACGAACGCCTCGGCGTCCTCGCGCGCGTTGCTGAAGAAGCCCTTGTTCCAGCTGGTCAACAGGTCGTTGACCAGCTTGCGGCGCAGCTCGTCGTTGTACGCGCCGGCGAACGCCTGGTCGAGCCGCTCGGGCGTCCAGAAGGTCTCGCTCTCGCCCCACTCGTCCTCGACGTCCCCACCCGGCAATCCCTCGATGAACTGCTTGTCGCCGATCTTCTCCCGCAGCGAGGCCGCCTGGTCCAGCAGCGCGTCGGTGCGGTGCACCGCCGGGATGGGCGCCTCGGGGTGCAGCGCCCGGACCCGGTCGACGTAGCCGCCGAGCACCCGCTGCTCCAGGGAACGGGCGTCGAGGAGGTGGTACGGCACCAGCAGGAACTTGCGGCCGTCGAGCCAGACGCTGTGCTTGGCGACAAGCGGCGCGAACTCGTCCCGCCCCCGGGCGACGGGCTCGCCGCGCAGCAGCGCGTGCAGCACCGCCATGAAGTGCGACTTACCGGAGCCGAAGGAGCCGTGCAGGTAGGCGGCCTTCGACGCGTGCCCCTCGACCGCGGAGCGGATCAGCCCGAGCGCCTCGTCGAAGTTACCGAGCAGCCGGTCCGTGACGACGTAGTCGCGGAGGGTGGCGTCGGCGTCGGCGACGCTGTCGGCGAGCTTGAGCACGAAGTCGCTCGTGCTCGTGCGCTCCGGGATGTCGATGAACTCCCGGAGCAGCGGCGCAGGGGTGGGCGAAGACATGCTGCTTACCGTACCGATCACCGAACATCGCGTCATGACCCGAGCGGGTCAACACGCATCCGCCTCCCTAGCCAGACCGGCCGGCTGGCGCGGGCCGGTTGGCCGTCTGCGACGACATCTTGTTCGGGCGCGCTTGCGCGAGCCGCCCCGAGAGCAGGGCCGCCTGAGCGACCGAGCCGCCACCGACGCCCAGGCCACCCCGGGCGGCGCTGTAAGAGTTGGTCACGCGCCTCGTTTGCCCGATGCAACAGATCGTCGATGTCGTCCTGACCGGTCAGCCCGCGAGCGGCACGCTCGATCGCCCAAACGGCGTCGCGCCAGCCACGTGCCGCCGACACCGTCGCGGCGCCCCCAGCAACAGGACGCTCTCCCAGGCCAGCGTGTGCCGGACGTCGGCGTCGGCCAACCGTGCCAGGCCTTCCTCCTGATCGATCTGGTGCCCTCGGGAGCTGGGGCGGGCACTGGCGAACATCCGGACGGCGATGGCGTGGATCTCCTTCAGGACCTGCGCGAACTCGACATAGGCGTCCAGCCGCCGGTCGTCCCAGCGAACGGTCTGGTTCCGTTTCCATCGTGTGCGGTCGACGACGGAGGTGGCAACGATCGTGCCGATCAGCACGCCGAGAAGTGCGGGTAACTGCGCGACGACGCCTCCCATGGCGTCGAGCCTGCCATGCCCCGGCAAGACCAGCGGCGCCGCAACCGGCTGTGGGAGCCGACGGGTGACGACGACTACAGCTTGGCACCAATGTAGGCGATCACCAGCGTCCGCTGCCCGCCGTCAAGCCTGAAATGGAGGCGCCCTGCCCTCGGCGTGAATCGGGCATGCCACTCGAAGATGTGACTGTTCCCGTCTTGCTCGTCCGTGAACCAGCAGAGGGATTTCCGAGTCTCACTTTCCGGAGTGATCTTGCTTCGCCAGACAGGTGCCGGCCCGCCCTTCAGCCGCCACTCCGCTACGGTCAGCTCCAGCTCTGCCAGCCGTTCCTTGACAGGATGAAGCCAGTCCGCCGGAAGTTTGTCGAGATCGTCGGCGACCCGTGACAGGAACCTGAGGTGCGGAAAGACGTCGGATCGCGCTGCCCAGACCTCGGCACCGGAGTGCAATCGGTTCAGCTCCGACTCGCACATCCAGCGCTGATGCTCGTCGACATGCTGGGTTGCGCAGGCATGCCGCACCGGCACCTCAGTCCTGAGGAGGCCGAGCTCGCCTTCGTCATTCTCGCCGAGCGTGAGCTGCGTGAGTTCCAGCCATGGAGTTTCCCAGACCGGCGCAAGTCGGAGACTCACCGCCAGCCCGCCCATGAGGTGCGCTACGCCCAGACCGAGGGCGGTGAGGCCCTGGTGGAGATATTCCACCTCATCGAATCTGTCGGCTGGGGTCACATCACGGAAGGGGGCACGATTCCGCATCGCCAACATGAAGCGCATGAAGTCTCGGTTACGACCGTCGCTCGCCCATTCGCGGACGGTGTAGCCGTCCGCCAGCGCAAGATCGAAAAAACGGGTCTCGGTTACGAGCGCGACGTCCTCACGATGCTGGCGTACGCGACGTATCAAGGTGACCAGGTCACGGAGCGACGTGGACACCTCTTCACGTCGGGCCTTGACGTCGCGATATGACAGCTCATTCAGCACCAGCAGCATGGACAAGAGCCGATTCCCGTCTCAGTCAAGCAAGCGATCGAGCGCTCGATCCCATTCGTCAAAGAACCCGAGCGGCCACTCAGACAACATGCCGTCATGACCGACCTGAGGTGAGGTGATGTCGATCTTGCCGTCGTTACGGTCGAAATAGTGCAGGGCCACCCGGTCGGGCGTCAGCACCCCTTCCTTCACCGCCAGGCGCACCCCGTTCAGGACGTGGTCGCTGTGGCTTTCGATGATCACCTGAGCGCCCGCTGAGGCAGCGAGGCAGGCAAGGCGGGCCATCATCGTCTGACCTCGTGGATGCAGATGCGCCTCGGGATTCTCCAGCAGCACGAGGGCTCCTTCGCCGGCCGAGAGGCAGGCGACGATGATGGGCAGCGAGTACGTCAGGCCGAAACCGACGTTGGTCGGCCGGTAACGGAAGTTCGACGAGTGGATGCCCGCGGTTCCGCCGAACCCGAAACTGAGCTGGACAAGATCCGTGCCTCTCAGGTCCTCCGCCGCCAGATTCACACCCGGACACACGACCTGCAGCCAGGACTCCGTCTGGTCGAGAAGCCCATCGGATTTGGCATCTGGGTGACGGACGGTGGAAGCGCGAACCTCATCGTCGCGGTGCGTCCGCAGGAAGTTCACGGTGTGCTCACCCCTGGCACCGAGGAAGCCCTTCCGGACGGCCGCCTCGTAGGACTTCGGGTAGTGCACCGCCGGCACGATCCGGTCAGCTTTCAGGAACTGGAACCCCAGGCCGAACAGCCCGGGCAACGGCTCGTAGTCACCGGGATCGGGCAACGGGTAGTCACCGAACCTGAGCAGGTCCGCCTCGCGGTCCCGGCTCGGGTCGTAACCCACGCGCCAGGCGACGTCGTGATCGTCGATGGTCAACCCGATCCCGATGGGTACCGCTCTCTTGCCTCGGCCGTCCGAGTAGTCCTCGTGGAGAACGTCTCGCCCCACGCCGAGTTCGACCAGATCCCCGTTGAGCAGGAAACCGCCGTCGGCGTCCAGCACGCCGGCGTCGTGCGCCTGCCGTAGCAAGGCCAGGGCCTGGATGGTGGTGCTCTTGCCGGCAGCGTTGACGCCGGTGAGCAGCGTCAACGCACCCAACGGCAGCTTGAGCTCCCGGAATGCCTTGAAGTTCTCCAGCCTGAGTCGGTTAATCATTGGTCAGCCACCTCGTCGAAGACCTCCCGGATCGCGGCGAACCGCAGACGCACCTTCGCCGGGTCACCTGTGCCCTGCGAGATCGCCGACTGAAAATCGACGTCCGACATGAGCTTCAGAAACTCGTCCTTGACTCTGTCCTTTCGCTTGACCAACAAGGCGATCTGCTCGTCGGTGGACACCGCCAGATTGACTGCGACGGTCTCGAACAACGCCTTGTTGATCGGAAGCCGTCGCGGGCCGCCGTGCCGGTCACGTTTCCGGAAGGCATACGAGCCGAAGATCCTGGTTGCGGCTGACATCGCCTTCTCGAACTGGCGCTGCAACTCCTCCGTCTCCTGCGAGGACAGGCTGTTCAGTGCCTTCATCGACACCCGCAGAAAGCGATCGAAGTCGTCACCCTCGTAACCGTCAGGATCAGTGAGCCGAAACGCGAGGAAGCGTAGGATCATCTCTCGGTCAGCCATGCGGTCGCTGCGGACGCTGTGGCCAGTAGCCGAGGTGAACGCGTCCGAGTCAGCCCACTGCCGGAGCATGATCCGGCCCTGCCCAGGCATGAGCGCATGCCGCAACTCCTGCCGCGACAACGGCAGCCCGCCGGTGTTGATCCGGGCAAAGATGTTGAACTTCACCTCCTCCGGGGTGCCGCGCCGGATGAGGTGCACGATCAACTCGGTCTCACGGAGCCGGGTCTGCAGCCGACCCGGCAGGTCCGCGAACGTCGCGTTGTCGTACTCCTTGCCGAGATATTCGAGGTTGCGCAGACGCAACGGTTCCGCGCCGATCGACTCGGGCTCGATGAACTGGACGATCGTGGTCAGCCGCTGAATCCCGTCGACCATTGCCCATACCTCGTCGTCGGTCTCAGCCGCGTAGAAGGTCGGCAACGGAATCCGCAGCAGAAGCGACTCGATGAGTCGGCTCTTGGCCACCGCCTTCCAGATGCCCGCCTGCCGTTGGAAGTCGGGTTGAAGGTCGACTCGCTCCGTGCGTACGCGTGACAGGAGGAGGTCCACGGTGGTGGTGCGGGTGACGACATCGATCAGCTCGGGATCGAAGGGGGTGTTGATAACGTCGCCCGGCCGATCCGCCCTGGCCGCGTCGAGGTCGTCCTCGATCTCCACGCCGGTCAGGTGACCGAGTGAGTCCAGTTCCTCGACGACCTCTTCCACCGGCTCGGAAATCTTCGCCACCCCGATCCCTAGCACGTCCGGCCGTGCCAGCCGGACGCGGATGTCAAACTGCGGTAAGACTATCGGACCCCGACGCTGACAACACCAGTACAGGGCCGGAACATCTGGACAGTCAGGGAGCCGGCGAATCCCCTGGTTCCGTCGACCACCGGAGCGTCCGACCGCACCGGGGATGACCGCCTGGGCATCCATAGTTAAGGATGGCGGACGCGAGCTGGTGAGAACTGTGCGGCATCGGATCGCCATGGTCACCATCGCAAAGGCTCGTTCAACAGGGGAGGGTGACCGGCTTGTCCAAGTACGACGCGCTGCGCGACATGCTGCGTAGGCACAACGGCGAGGTGCGGTACACCTTCGCGGAGCTGGACGACATCGTCCCCGGAGGCCTTCCGCCCTCGGCGTACCGGTACGAGGCCTGGTGGTCGAACGGCGACAGAACCCACGCGCAGTGCCGGGCCTGGGGCGATGCGGGCTACGACGCCCACCCCGACATCGCCGGCCGGCAGATCCGCTTCACGCCAGAGCGGTAGATCCGAGGCGAGCTACAGAACGAGGTCAGCTCACCTGCCGACGATGCTCCGAGGCGGCGTACGCGTCCAGGCCCACTCCTCCAACACGTGCCGGTCGACCAGGACGATGTTGAGCTGTCGGGCGCGCTGCACGCCGTCGCCAGCGGTGAAGAACCCGTTGGTAACAATCATGCACAGCTCGCCTCCGTGCACCTCGCGACAGGTCCCGGCGAACCGTCCGGAGCGATCGCCGTGACATCGGCACCCCGATCCCCGGAGCCGCCCCGGACCCGGATGTCCCGAAACCCCGACGCCCCGAGCAATCGCGCGAACCACTGCTCGAACTCGGAACCCGTCATCGCGTCCGTCACCGCGATCGCCCTGTCCCGCTCGGCCTGCTCGGCTCGTTGACGTGCCCGCCGCTTTGCCCCGACCGACAGCAGCGCACCTGCGGCCACGACGACGACCACGGCCAGGAAGGCCGACCAGTACGGATGCCGCTGGACGAAGTCGACGACCAGGACGACCGCGATGAGGGCGGACCGCCCAGAAGGCAAGCCCCCAACCGTTCCGCGAACTGCGTGCGGAGTGGCCCCGGCGCGCAGATCCTCCACTGCCCGCGCGGCGCCGCTTGCGGTAGTGCGCTCGGACTCGGGCCCCGTCACGACGGATATGCGACTTCACGTACGGCATGCGGCACCTCCAAGAGGTCGGGCATTTAGCTTCACGCCTGGGTGTGACACACGAGGTGCATGGACGTCGATACTGTCGGCTACCCGTCACTCCGGCCTAGTCTGCGAACCCTCCGCGTTTCCGCACGCCGCCATCCGACAGTCCACACTGCCTGCGACGACGCCGATGCCCTCCTACCTGGACGCCGCCCCGCACCGCCTGCGGCTGGGCTCGTGGCCTGCGCTGTACGTTGGCGCACGATGTGGGATCGACCTACCAGTCGCCCCTTGGGCAGACCATGACCTCGGCGTCGTCAAGGCGAAGCTCGGTCGCCTCCACGAGCCGCACATCGCGCCGATCACCGGTCTTGTGGATCAGATCCGCGAGGAGCGGGTCGATCAGAGCGCGCCGTACGTCGACCCGACGCTGGGTGGGGTGCACGCCCAAGTGCTCTTCCTGTTAGAGGCGCCGACGCGGACTGCCCGCGCTGAGTAGTCCTAGACAGGCACGATGGGCGGTCGAAACACACTGGGTCCTTTCGACGGGTGGAGCCGTTGCGGCGGCACCGGCAGGATGGGGCAATGCAATCCGGTCAGCCAGAGTTTGAGCGGGCGGTGGACGCCAGCATCGCGATCCTGCGGGAGATCGCGGGCACGGCCCATAGTGACGCCGACGCCCTGATCACCTACCGGCAGCTCAGCGAGAAACTCGCTGAGCAAGGCCTCCGGGTCCCGTATCACGGCGGACCGATGCCCCACGTCCTCGAGGAAGCGTCGCTACGGGAGCACGCGGACGGGCGTGGAATGGTGTCCGCGCTGGTCGTGCGGCAGGGGCAGAGACGCAAGCCGACGACTCCCTCTGGCGGCTTCTACCGGATGGCGCGACGGAAACCGTTCCGGCGCGTCGGTGACGATAACGAGATCTGGCTGACCGAGGTACGCCGACTACGAGCCGAGAATGCGACACGAAGGGCGGGCAGCGACGGCGCGGCTGACGGATTCGGCTCGACCAGCAAGCTGGTGACGACCGACAACCTGGGCGCCTGGCTGGTCAAGTGCAACCCGCAGGTGTGGGACCTGGCGGGGTTTCTCGCGGACGGTGGAGAAACGATCACGAGCTGGTCTGTCGTTCCGAACTACCGAGCGGGGTTGATCCGGCAGGGCCAGCGGATCTTGTTCTGGGTCACCGGCCGAGACGGTGCCTACCCGGAGCCCGGTCTGTGGGGCTCCGGTCTGGCGCTTGGCCCCCTCTACAACATGGAGCCCGATGAGGACCCTGACTACTGGCTTGACGAGGAGCACCAGCGAAGGACCCAGCACTTCGCGCCGATGGACGTCCAACTCTTCCTCGAGCCGGTGCCACGACGGGCGTTGCAGGCCGACCCGCGGTTGGCGGACATGGAGATTTTCCGTCAGCCGCAGATGGGCAATCCACTGTTCGTTACCAAGGAGGAACTGGCTGCAATTGAGGAGCACCTGCCGCCGCAGCCGACCAGGGTGACGGTGACCGCCACCGGTGCCGGATTCGGCAACCCTGCCACGAACGCGGCTGTGGAAGCAGCAGCGATGGAGGCGGTGACCGCCGACTACGAAAGCCGCGGCTGGGGGGTTAAGGATGTCAGTAAAGACTGCCTGGGCTGGGACCTGACATGCACCTCGCCCGGCGGAGACGTGGAGAAGGTCGAGGTCAAGGGTGTCAGCGGGCTTCATCCGGCGATCCTGCTGACACGCAACGAAGAGCGGGCGATGCGAGCAGAGCCTGGCTGGCGGCTCGCCGTGGTCACCAAGGCACTCGCCGATCCGACGCTGACGATCGTGGACGGCAAGACCGCTCTGGCCGCCACCCGTCCCTTCATGTTCCAGGTCGACCTGCGGGAGAGCGTCAAGCTCGAACAGTGACGAAGCAGATCCATCCCGGCACGTCGTGCTCCGGGCACCGCGTCCGTCGGGTCTTCGACTGTCATCGCTTGCGGTAGTGCGGCTTCACATAGGTGCGCCCCTTGGGAAGTCCCCGGTCTACGATCTTCGCGTCCCGGACCGTTTCGAGGTAGGCCTCTTCCTGTTCCGGAGACGCCTGCGCGCCCGCCGGCAGACGCCGGAGAAATCCGGCCACCTCGTGCCCCTTCTTGTGTGGATGCCACTCGCTGGATTTGTCGCGCGAGGATGTGACCGTTTCCACCCGGGGGACATAGCGCAACAGGGGCACTCGTCTGCTGCCTGGCCGGGGCGGATACCAGGGCCTGCCGTCCGGGTCGACGCTGCCCATGACCCGGTGCAGAGCCTTGTCGTCTACGAGCTGCTCGACAGCCTTGTGGACGCCCCTCGCCCGCTGGGGTGGCAGGCCCAGCCGCAGGCAGTTCTGCACCAGGGCGTCCTCGGCGAGGATCGCGCCGCCGTCCTCGGTGAGGTAGCCGAGTTTCCGCAGCGTGTGCAGGACCCAGCTCATGTCGGTGAGGTCCGGCACGCGACCGTGGGCGTCAGCCCCAGGCCCGTTCTGCCGGGTCACCACGCGCGGGTCGTAGCGGTGGGAGAATTGGATGCCGTCGACGCTCTCCAGCTTCGGCAAGGGCGTGGTTTGAGCGGTGGCGACGTCCCGGGCGGACTCCACGGTGACCGTGACCAAGGTGCCCGGGCTCAGTTCCGTCGGCCACTGGATGCCGGCGATCTCCCATCGGCCGTCGCGTCGCCGCAGCGCCACTCGCTGCACCCGGGCGAAGGACGACCCGCCGCGTGCTTCGTGGTTGAAGTGCAGGCGGAGCTGTCGCCCGGGTGAATCTTCACTCAACCCGTCGGGCAAGGGGCACCACTTCCCGTCGAGGTGCGCCCGGTGCAGGGCGACGCTCCACGACATCTTTGCCCGCTTCCCCTCGCTGACGTTCAGCCAGCGGGCGGGGCCGTCCTCGTCTTCGGGACCGATGAGTTGGTCCTCGACCGGCGTTGCCTGCGGCGGGACGACGGGGATGGCTACGGGCTCCTGCTCTCCTGTGGCGTATCCCGGCTGTTCGGCGCGCCGCGCCAGGTCTTCCGCTCGCACCGAGCCGCCGTGGCGTCGTGAGCACGGTTCCATCGAGACGGTGACAGACCGTCGGCCTGCGACCACTTCCTGGAGCTTACGCCGCGTGCCGGCCGACAGGATGGTGTCGAGCGGAGTGAACGCTCGACCAGCGCTGAGGCTGAGCTGGATGACGTTGGCCGCCCTCGCGTGCCGGGTGACGAGATGAATTTTGTCCCCGGCCTCGAGGTGGAGGGCGGCCCGGCACAGCGCCTGCACCGCCTCATCAAGCTTGTTGACGGCTCGACCGTTGCCCTGGCCGGTTTGACCGCTCCGGTCGATCCAGCCGTAGCCGAACCAGCCGTCGTCCCGCGAGTACGTCTCGACCACCAGGACCCGCTTCATCGGAAATTGCCTGAGGACCGTGGGACAGACGAGGTTGCTGTCGGGTGGTTGCTCGACCGGCGGCTTCGGCGAGGACGGTTCCTGTGCTCCGACGGCGGCCGGCTGCGGACTAGGAACGCGGAGCAACGGGTCCGGCTCCGTCAGCGCACGCGCCCTCCGCCCCCTTACCACGTCGGCCACCGTCGGAGCACAGGAACCGCACGGGACGGGTGCGTCCGCGTCGGCGCAGCCCGCGCGATGTTCCCGGCATGCCTCGAGCACGACGCGGGTGAGCCCGGGGTGGCTCTCGGCAAGCGACATCATCGCTTCGGCGAGGCAGTCGGTGCGGAGTCGTCGTACCGAGTCGCCGCACAACAGGCGCGCGATTCGGACGTGGAAGCTACCGACGATGAGTCTGGCTTCCAGGCACAGGGCGCTTCCCCGGGCGTACGCCTCCCCCGTCTGCCGTAGCCGGGTCGCCAGGTCAGCCTTGGCGCGTGCTTCCGCCCGCCGGAGTTCGGTCTCCGCCGAGTCACGTGCCTCGCTCAGAGCGGACATGATCTCGTCGGCGCAGGCCATCCATTGCTCCGCCACCGCCACATGGGTCAGGCCCGCGTCGGCCTGCCGTCCATTGAGGTCGTCCAGGACGGTGCGAACGAAGGTGGCAGCGTTCATCTGCCGAACCCGTCGCACAGTGGCGGGCAACGGCTCCTGCGCGGTCGTCTCATGCGCGTTCAGCCAGCCCCACAGGTCATCGGTGGGTCGTTCCAGTGCGTGCGGGGGGAGGCCACGCCGCTTCAGCACCCGGGCCAGTGCCTCGTCGAACGGGTACGCGGCGACACTCCGCATGACCGTGGTATCCAGCCCTTCCGCTGCTGCGGGCGGATGTCCCAAGACTGTCAGTTCCGCCTGGTACGCGCTTTTGAAGGCGAGGGCTGCCGTCTGACATGCGCTCCTTAGCCAGTCCCGCGTGCGGTGCAGCCGCCCTGCGGTGTCACTGTCGCCGGCCAACCGAGCGAGACGCGCCTCCGTGTCGACGAGCTTTTCGGCGTAGCGCGCGGCGGCGATCGCAGCCGGTTCGCCGGCCCTGCGCCGAAGCAGGTCCTCCTCGGCGGGTGCCAGCTCCGTACCCTCTGCTTTCGCCCGATGCAGCGAGGCCAGCCACATGATGTCCCGAGGCAGCGGACTGGCGATCGTCGGGGGCGGTCCGGATGGTGCCGGAGCCGGCTTCTTCTTGGCGGTTGTCGCCTTCTTTGCGGCGGACGCCTTCTTCTTGTCGGACGAGGAGGTTTTCGTCGTCGCTGACTGCGCCGTGCCAGCCGTCGCTCGGCGCACCGCGTCCGGCTGGCCGTAGCACCTGCTGCACAGCAGTCGCGACCAACTGCCGGCCACCGTCACGACCGAGTCGGACATGCTCATGTGCTGGCACAGGATGCAGCGCAGTGTCATCGGGCGGTCGAGGGTGAACCGCTGCAGTGCTCCCTGCGGAGGAAATGCCCGCACGATCCGCGGTACGGGCGATTTCCGTGACGTCATCCTGCCTCCCGTAGCACCAATCTCTCCGGTCACGAGTTGCGCCGCCCTGGGAGCCACCCCACCTGCGGTGCGGCTCCCAGGGGTCAGGATCTCGCCGATCGATCAGCGGACCGGCACGTCGTTCTTCACGGTCACTGCCGGGGCTTACGGCCGCGGGTGGCCTTCGGCGGGCGCCACGACGTGAGCACCTCGTCGGTGAGGTGGAGGCGGTTGGTGGTCTCGGCAAGGAAGCCGTCGTAGATGTCCGCCGGCGACGCGCCCCACTCCGGGTCGAAGTCGCCGTGCCACTGGCGTACCCAGGGGAGAATCTCGCGCAGCCCCGCGACCAGCGGCAACAGCCGGTCGGCGGCCCAGCCGTCCTCCTGCTCGCGGGCCACGATCAGGGTGGCGAGGGCCTGGGCCTGCTCGCGGTGGTCCCAGCCGGCCCAGCCGACCAGCAGCGACGGGTCACCGTCGCGGCTGGCACCCGGGTACGACACGAACCGCTCCTTGGGCACGTCGAGCTTGCCCCGGTGCTTCCAGTAGCTGCCCTTGAGGAAGTCCGCCGAGGTGTACTTCGGTGGCACCGGGATCTGCTTGCGGAACTCCCGCTTCGCCGCCTCGTCGGGCAGCGCGTCCTCCTGCCGCTGCAGGTCCCACACGTGCTCCCAGTCGGCGCGCTTCGCCAGCCCGGAGTCCTTGTAGCGCAGCGCGGCCAGGTGCGGCACGTGCTCGTCGGCGACCAGGTCGGCGATCACCTTGCCGAGATCCTGACCGGGCGCGTAGATGCCGGCGACGGTGAGCACGTCGGCGTCGCGGCGCAGCTCGTCGGCGAGCTGCGCGGTGGTCAGCGGGCGCGGCTGCTCCAAGCCGTCGACGTGGTGGTACCACAGCTCACGCGCCTCACACCGGTCCAGCAGCCAGTCGCGCAGCGCCTTTCGCTGCATCACGTCCCAGCCCTCGGTGGCCCAGCGCCGCTTGCACTCCGGCCGCTCGATCAGCCCGATATTGCGGTTGCCCTCGATGACCGCGATCCGCCGCTCCACGACCGCCTTGTACTCCGGCGACCAGTGCGCCGGCAGCTCGGTGATCGGCGTCGACCCGTGCCGCGCGAACCACTGCGTCTCCAGGCCCTCGTCGCGCATCTTGCGAGCCAGCACGATCTCGAAGGCCCGCTGCCCGAGCTGGAGCATCGGCGGCCGGACGTTCTCCGGAGCGGTCAGTTCCTCGTCCAACAGCCCGTAGAGCGAGTAGACCTGCCAGTCCAACTCCTCCTGCAAGGAGATCATCGCGCCACGCAGCATGTGCCACTCGTAGCTGGCGGCATCCAGCCGGTCGCGGGTGGGCACCCCGGAGGCCGCGACCGCCGCCGGGGTCACGGTGGCGAGCCGCTGCGCCGCGCCGTCAATCTGCCGGCTCAGCTCAAGGGGGTACGCCGACGGCAGCGGAAATTCCTGGAGTCTTGTTCCGTTGCGCTCGAGCATGTGCTCCCAGATCTCGGTAGCGATACCTCGACCGTTGCCCCCACCGCCCTTATCGAAACAAGTGAGACGACACCAGAAATTGGCCGCAGAACTGTTGAGCACTCCGAGCAGCCCTAAATATTCATCTTCAGATGCGCCGGCCGGCAGTTTCATCACTGGTGCATGACGATTGAATGCACTCCCTCCCCTATCAAGACAGACATGCATATGCGTTGCGACAGTAGCGAAAGTAAGCAACCTCGGCGACGCATACCGATCACTAATCCACCGATACCACGCCCACCAAGCGCTTCCTTTGGACCCACCGAACGTATCGGCGCCATCCGAACGGAGAACAGTCCGCATCGACCAAAGATGCCGGCCCCACTTTGCTTCGGAGTCAAAGGAAAAGACTTCACCGGTCAGGTCGTATGGCACAAGGGCAACGACATCAGAACTAACCTGCCAGTCACGGATGAACTCGCCAGTAATAAGCCGCCTCGCCATCACACTGTTTGTCGAACCGCGGCGATGCCAATGCGCAGGAAGGAAATACGGGTCGTCGACTCCTGGGAAGCTCGCGAACCCAATCAGCCCGTCTAGGACTCGACCCAACGGGACAGCGCTAGCGGCCGTCATTGCCTCGGCAACGACTGAGGCACCTCCGCCAGTCAGGCTCCAAGGATAAGTAGCGAGCTCTTCGCGGGGAACATTAGCAACACTTACCCATTGACTTTCGGACCCGGGGCGGTTGAGTTGCTCAACTATGGCGCGCCATACGCTGCCCTGCCGAGGATCGGCAGGTTCGTTCAGCTCCCCACGGACACCTAAGACGGTACGGATCGTACGAGCCCTACCGAGGTTGGTGTTGCGGCCGATGAGAATGACCGTCGGCGTGGCATGTCCGGGAATATAGGCACCTGACGCGTCGGTGACTGATCAGGTGGTCGTTCCGGTTGCGGGTAGCCAGGGACGGCCGGTGGCGAGTTCGGTGAGGGCGTGCATGATGTTGCGGCCGTGCGCGGC
>NZ_JBFAAF010000045.1:0-65138 GCF_040639595.1 Micromonospora sp. NPDC023814 | reverse complement strand
GCTCCACGATCGACGGCGTTCCGCACACCCAACCATGATCCAACCCGAACGCCCCAGGTCAAGCCGACCCGCCGACGAGCACCTGACCAGTCACGAGGTCGTCAAGCACGTCATCGCCGTCCGCCTCGCGGAGGACGAGGCGGCGAAGGCGGCGGCGGCCAAGAAGCTGGAGAAGGAGAAGCTGCTGGCGGTCCTGGGCCGCAAGCAGGACGCGGTCCTGGAAAACCTGACCGAGGCAGAGCTACTGGCCCGAATCAACAACCTGTAGCCCCGCCGATAATCAGCGTCTGCCAGCGGGCCCGCACATCGCCGAGAAGTACGGTCGCCATGCAAGACCTGTGCGGCCAGGCCGGCGCTCACGGCCACTTCTCGGCGAACTCACATCGGTACAACAGCGACCGCGACGCCCTCTCATCGGCAGATCCGGATGCCGGAGCGGTTCGCTCCGATCGCCGCTCACCACAGCCACCGGGCAGCCGGCGCATCGAAAAGGGATAGGACAAACGACAAGGGCCACCCATCGTCAGCGTACGGCCTCATGCGCTCGTAGCACTTGTCGTCGTGGTTCGGCCGCCAGTGGCTGGTGCCCACCAACCCTTTGGCCGCTACTACCCGAAGGTATAGCGCAGGTCCGCGTTGATCAGTTCGTTGAGCCGCTTGCGCAGATGTCCCAGCAGTGACGGGTCGGGTAAGGGTTCGGCGACCAGCAGCGTCCAGCGCAGCTGCGTGCCTTCGCTGCCGTCGGACTCCAGGTCGAAACGCACTTGGGCATCCGGCCGCTTCGGCCACAGTGATGACCAGACGACCAGGTGTGGGTGCTCGGCGCGCAGGACCTGCGGCGATTGTTCGTCGTCCAGCAGCTGCAGCCAGGGCCGCGCCGGGTCGCGGTCGGGCTCCGTGAGCGCCTCGAAGACGATGGCCGGTGGGGGCGGTTGGGCGCGCGTCCGGCTGCCGGCTTCGAGCATGCCTCAGAATAAAGCCCGCCGGCCTGATCCAACCCGTCGCCGTGCCGCCGTCGGCCAGACCGGGTGCTGGCCGGTCCGCCCGATCGAGCGCAAGAGCTGGCGTTCTCGGTGTCCATGGGGACGGTCGTTCGCTGCAATGCCGACGATGCCTTGACACCGCAGCAGGAGTCGGAGCTTGTGTGGGCGATGCTGGCTCGTCAGGTGGGGATCGATCCGGACCGGGTGGGGCCGGTTCTGGATCTCGCTGCAGCCGGTGTGGTCAACAACGCGTGGCGAAGCAGCCCGGTGGAGGACTGGCACACCGGGGACGGGCCGCTCAGCGACGGCGACATGCTCCGCATCAATTCGCACACATGTTGGTGGGTACGGCAGATCATCCGGCATTGGCACCGTGAGGTGGCCTGGCGGCAGATGCCGACGCTGGGCAGCTTGACGACGTCAGCGTGGACGATTGGGACTGGCTGGCCGTACGGATCTGGCGCTGGTTGGTCAACCCGCAGCGCCTGCTGCCGGGTGGCTCGCGGCTCGTCGAGATCGCCGACGATGACCTCGCGGACTTCAGCGACCACGTCGCCGGCGTGTTGGGCGGGTGGGCAGCCGCCGCCGAGGAACGGGGTGGCCGACACGCCATCTGGCGGGCCGCGGCACACGGTGGGCTGCCGTGCCGCCATTGGTGGGGCACGTCGACCTGGCCCAGCCTGGTCGACGACTTCGTCAACGTCCTTGACGAGCCGTCGCACCGGCACGGGGGTCCCGGCGGCCAGCGACGCCGACGACTGCAGCCAGAACCTGCGCAGGTCGCGGACCGCAGCGTTTTGCGCAGAACCCTTCTGCGCGAACCGTGGCTTCTTGAACCGGCGGCAGCCCAGTGGCTTGTTGCGGCGGGTATCGGCTACCTGCAACCGGATATTCCGCCGTTGCCCACCAGCGCCGACACCAACACGTCCGCGAGGGGCGTCTTTTGAGGACTGGGTCAACAGCGAGTTCCAGGGGGTGTTGTGGCCGGCCGCCGTCATCCCTGGCCTGGTGCGGGCAAGGACTGCCCGTCTTGTCTTCTGGCTAGCGGGTGGGGTTGGCCGGTCATGGCGGCTAGGGCATCGGCGACGGCGTGCAGGTCGGCCTTGATGTAGGTGGTGGTGGCGGGTCCACGTCGGTCGGTGTGGCCGGCGTAGGCGCGGGCTACTCCATAGCCGAAGTGGCGTTCTACCCAGGTGAGGGTGGTGTGGCGTAGCCAGTGGGTGGAGATCCCCTGTGCGGCGACCCACGGGAGCTGGCGGCCAATGCGTTTCCACAGCAGGTCGTAGCGGCGGTAGCTGGCGGGCTGGCCGTTGCGGTAGCGCAGCAGCTTGTCGGCGGGTGCGACGGCACCGCGGGCGTGGGCGTGCTCGAGCAGCCGGGCGGCGAGCATCGGGGTGATGGGTTGCCACCGTTGGGTGCCGCCCTTCTCGGTGAGCCGGATCAGGGCGTGGTCGGTGTCGAGGTCGACCAGGCGCAACGCCAGGGCGCCGCCGCGGCGGCACGCGGTTTCGGTGTGCAGGCGCAGCAGCAGGGCGTCGAGGACGATGTCGTTGCCGCCGCTGCGCGCGGCGCGGTTGATCGCCTCCAACTCCTGCGGGGTGAGGGCGCGGCGGGTGTTGGGCAGCCGGCGGGGCTTGCGCACACGGTGGGCGGGGCTGTCCGCGGCCGCGAGGTAGCCGTCGGCGATGGCCCGGTTGAAGAAGGCGCGAGCGGCCGCGATGAAGTGCTCGCCGGCATGTCGGCCGTGCCGGGAGTTGCGGCGGGAGCGGGCGGCGGCCGTGGCCTGGCGCATGAGGGCTTCGATGTCGCTTGCGGTGACCGTATCGAGGCGGCGGTCGCCGAGGGTCGTGGCCATGCGGTTCCAGT
This sequence comes from Micromonospora sp. NPDC023814, assembly GCF_040639595.1. Taxonomy (NCBI): domain Bacteria; kingdom Bacillati; phylum Actinomycetota; class Actinomycetes; order Micromonosporales; family Micromonosporaceae; genus Micromonospora; species Micromonospora sp. NPDC023814. The sequence goes on along the minus strand of NZ_JBFAAF010000045.1, from coordinate 62,289 downwards.
AGCTGTGGTAGCTGCGCCGGGTGCCGGGGCTCGCCGCCGCTTCGACGCGGGGCAGGTATTCGGCGACTGTCGGCACCGCACGGCTGGTGGTGTCGGTGAGGTCGGCGGCGGTGAGGCCGAGATGGTCGAGCAGCGCTCGGGCGATAGTAATGCGGTCGGGGTCAACGCTCATCGAGGGCTCCGAGGATGTGCGCGTGCAGGTCGGCCAGGAGCGTGGTGATGGTGTTTGAGGGGTGCACGACGATCAGGTCTCGGCCGTGGAAGGCGGCCAGGAGCACCGGTTGACCGGGAGCGATGCCGCACAGGTGGCGGGCTGCGGCCGGCAGGGGAAGTTCCTCACGGGCCCCCACGAGGTGCTGCCCGTCAGCGGCGGGGGTGATGAGCACCGCGGCGTGCACGACGTCGACGCGCAGAGCGAGGCCGGGTGTCCAACCCAGGACGCGCAGCAGTGGACGGGCGGTCACCCGACCCGCGGAATCGGGGCTGGCGACGTCGAACAGCACCCCGCCGCAGGTCTGGTCAGCGGGCGGCGGCAGGGTCGGCATGGGCGCCGGCTGCGGCGGTGCGACCGGCAGTGGGCTGGGCACGAGCGCCTCGACGAGCTGCTCGTCGGGCCGGCGAGGAGAGGGCCGCCGGCGGCTCACGGCCACCCCCGCCAGTGCGGACGCGCCGCCATCAGCGCAGGCGGGATCATCCCCCGAGGTCCGTCATGAACACGGATGCCGCTGGTGGTGATCCGCTGAACCGCCGCTACCGGTCGATATTGCGCGAATCTCCACGAAGAGTGGTGTCCGAGGGGGGATCGTACACGAATCTGCGGCACCCACGCTCAGCATGGGTGCTCATGCCGTGATCCTACAGCAGCTATTGCCTCGCCATACAGCCATGAAAGGCTAATCGAGGTGGCGGATCTTGGAGAGGGCGGCGAACAACATTTACGGTTTCGCGCGTTGGTTGCGCCATCGGATGCAGCCTGAGCCGCCACCGTCGTCACCCTTCCCCGGCGGGCGCGGAGTCCTGGCAGGGCCTGCTGTGGGATCTGACCGGCGGGCCGGCGGACAGGCCGCACGGCCCGTACGTCCTCAACGAGGGCGAACCGCAGGAGGCTCACCGTATCGGGGCGCGCGTGCGTACACGACGGACGGCTACTGAACATCGGCGACCCCGCCTCGCCTCTGGTCGCGGCGTTCCTGCTCGGCGGCGTAGGCGGCGTTCAGGCGTTCGAGAGGGCCCGGGCCATCGTGGGGCTTCGGCGGGGCGTCGAGGTGGCGCACCCGGAGCTCGTCCATGAGCTCCTCCACGAACGCCGGGCCAGCCTCGCGCATGATCCGCTGCCGGATCTGGAGCTCCTCGGTGCCCAGGCGCCAGTCGAGGCCCCAGTTGCCGAGCGCGTAGAGGACCGGAAGGGCCTGGATGCCGGCTTCGGTGAGGCTGTAGCGGGCGCGCTGCCCTCGCATCGCGGTGCCGCGGGTGAGGATTCCCGCCTCGACGAGCCGACGAGGCGGTCGGCGAGGATGTTCGAGGCGATGCCCTCGATCGACCCGGTGAGCAGCGCCCGGAAGTAGCGGCGGTCGCCGAAGATGACGTCGCTGAGCACGCGCAGCGCCCATCGGTCTCCGAGCACCTCGACGGCCGCGTTGATCGGACACCCGGACCGTGGTTCCACGACTCCTCCTTGACAGGCATTTGACCAAGACCAGACCGCTCACGATTGGCGTCTCGGTGGCACAGCTGGTTTACATAACCCCAGGAATGCCAAGCGAAACCCTTCACCATGCAGCGGATCTGACCGCTGAATTCCAGGAGTGGCCAGGCAATGGCAGCGCCGCGCTTGGCGGGTCACCCGCGCCACCGCCGCGGCGAAGGTTGCTGTTGGACAGGATTCGTCGCCGCTGAGTGGGACCTTCACCCCGAAGTCCATTCACGCTGTTCGAGAGTCGCTTGTCGTTGGTTTGGTCCGGTTGAGATAGCTACGGCGAGAACATAAACAGACAGGGTCATTGCGTAGTTGGGTAGCTGCTGGTCACGGTGGTGATGAGGTCGTGGGGGCGGCGGTTGGCGCGCCGGGTTGCTCTGGCGATGTTGGTCTCGCCGTTGCCGCGATGGAATCCGATGGCGGTGTTGCGTAGGACCGCTGTGACGGCGGGTCCGTTGCCGGTACGGGCCCGGTGGGCGTCCTCGTGGAAGGTCACATCGCGGACCCAGTGCAGCCGGTTCTCGATATGCCATTCCAAGCGGGCCCATTCCTGCAGGTCAGCAGGTTGGGCGTGGGCGGCGGGCAGTGACGCCACCAGATAGACGGTCTGGCGTGTGCGCTTACCGGCTGCAGTGCGGGTGCGGGTGATCCGGACGGCCTGTTGGGCGTGGGGGAAGCCGATGCCGCCGGGAGTCTGCACGGTCAACGCCTTGACGGTACGGGTCTCACGACGGCCGTGTCCGGTGTCGCGGTGTTGATCCCCGACCGGCACCTGCGCCCAGGGCAGATGCCTGAGCTGGGCGAACAACGTCGGCTGGTTGGCCTTTACCGACACATACAGGTGCCCGCCGGCAGTGGCGACGGCCCGGGCGTGGGCGACCTGGGCGTGCAGCGCGTCCGCGACGATCACCACCCCCGCCAGGCCGCCCAACCGCGCCTTGACCTGCTCCAGTAGCGGGGCGAACGCCGGAATCTCGTTCGACTTCGCGGCGACCTGGACCTGCGCCAGGACCACGCCGGTCGAGGTGTCGTAGGCCGACAGCAGATGGACCCGCCCCTCGGGCAAGACAGCGCCCCGCACCACCTTGCCGTCAACAGCGATGACCCGCCGCACCGGCGGCGGCGCCGACAGCCGGGAGCACAGCCAGTCGGCCAGCACCGCTGTCAACGTCTCGGCGTCGATGCGGACCAGCAACCGCCACACCGTGGTCAAGACCGGCACCCGACCGGTAAACCCGAGCCGGCCCCACGCCGGCGCATCGAGATCGTCGACCCAGTCGGCGATCGCGGCGAACGTGCTGGCTCCGGCCATCACCGCGCACACCGCGACCGCGAGCACGCTCGCCAAGGGGTACCGGATCCCTCGCGGGTCACGCGGGTCAGGAACTCGTGCCAGGGCCGCCAGCAGCCCATACGACTCACGGCCGGCATCCGTGGTGTCGGTCGAGGCGGGGGCATGCTGACGGATCACGTCGATCAGCGATGATGACATGCGCGGGTGTGGTCCTTGTCGGGGTCATGTTGTCTCAGCAACTCCATGATCACCGACGGGCCGCACCCGTCCCGCGTCACCCTCCAACCAGGCCGGACACCAGTACGCCCAGGTCAGACACACCTCAATCGACTACGCAAAGACCCTGCATAAACAGATCGTTCCCGACAGCGGTTGAGGTTGCCGCCCCGCTGCCAGTCAAGGTCGACGGGCTCGACGTCGTCACCCTCCGGTGCCCAATCGCCTGCTGCCGCATAGATCGCCCGTCGAGTGTCGGCCGATCGGATCACCGCCGGCCAGCACCTGGGTCAGGGGTTGAGGTCGGCCCACTGCGCCTGCGTCAGCAGGCCCCCATGCTCCAGCCGGTGGGTGATCTCGGACTTCGTGGCCGCGTCCAGCGTCTCGGGCAGATACTCGAACGAGGCAGGCAGAACATCCAGCAGGGAAAAGACCTGCTGGCCGTCTCGCATCGTCAACAACAGCATGCACCGCCAGTGCGGCGAAAACTCAGGGTGATGCGCGGCCTGATGGACCAGCACCGGCCGCAGATAGTGCACCGCTTCGGAATCGGCGAATTCCACCAGCCATCCGGCACCGTGATTGCGGTTCAGCCCGCACTCGATCGCCTCCGCGTCGAGCCGGAGCAACTCCAGCGTGTCGACCGCCTTGACCGTACGTGGAACACCGGAGCTCACCGCACGAGTCTCCCATCCGAGACGATCCCGTCCAACGCGCCGACGCCCGCCCGCTTCACCGCAGACGACTTGAACGTCGCCCCGTCTCAGCAGCCCCGATGTGGCACCAGCGCGGCGCCCGGTGCGGCGCATGACCGTCGACGGTTCCGACTTCGCCGAACAGTCGTGGACCTGTAACGACCTCTTCGTGCCCGTGACCAATACTCTGAGTCATGGCTACCGATGTGCTGACTCCAACGCTCCCGGACGACGTGTTCGAACATGAGGGGTTGTGGTGGCGTGCCAAGAAGGGTGCGACGTCGACGTTCGAGGAGAGCGTCGCCGCCCGCGCGCTGTTCCTCGACTTGCACCGCGACGAGGTCTGGAACCCATGGCGCATGGAGGAAGAGGCCGCAGGCCTCGAACGCGCCGAGCAGATCATGGGCGAATGGGAACGCGCCGAGCCGGGCTTCAAGCGCAAGACGAAGCGTCAACTCGACGCCGAGATGGCCCGCTGGGAACGCGACTGGGAGAAGAAGCGCATCAAACGCGAGGCACTCCGTCAGAAGAACCTCGAACGCTACGACGCCGAACGTGAACAGGCTCGGCTCGAGTTGCTGGAGCAGCAGTGCATCCTGGCTCACCGAACGACTGAGGTTGCCAAGCTCCGAAGTGCTGAGTCCTACCCGGCCATGGATCCCGCTCGCCGGACCAATCAGGTGGCGGAGCTCGACGAGCAAATCGCCCGGCACAAGGCCGCGGTCGAACGCCTGACTCCCATCGTGGGCGATCCGGAGGACGTCCCCGACCAGCAGGGCTACCTACCGCGCGACCGTCGCCACTCGACGCTGTACATCTACCGCGAGCGCCGGATCCAGGAAGTGCGCGAGCTCCGCGCCAAGCTCCCCGAGTTGGAGGCGCAGATCAAGGACACAGAAGACAAGGCCGAGCGCTCCAAGCTCCCCGCTCAACGTGACGTCAAGAAGTGGCACCTCGACAAGTTGCTGGCGGTGCCACGCCTGGAAGCCGCGGACATGTGCGCCGACTGCACCACGCCAGCTCACGGCCATGGCTACGTCAGCCCGCCCTACGACTGGCCGTGCGTGGCGTGGCCGGGACAGCGCGCGATCCACGCCAAGGTCATGCAGATGCTCGAAGCGTCCAGCAAACGGCGTGCGGCGGAAGGGCCAGCCGCGCCATCGAAGTCGATTCCACAGCCGCTGGCTGTCGTGCCGTCCGGCCTTCCTATCGCCGAAGTCGTGCAGCGCCTTCAGGAGCTGGAGGAGCAGTACCCGGAAGCAGAAGTGCGACGAGGCCGAGCCAACCGCTGGGAGCTATGGCACAAGAGGTCAGACAACTGAGATGCAAGATCATGCCGCGTGCGCGAGCGGCCCCGAAGTGCCCCGCGTCCAGCAGCATCGACGGCCGGATCATAGCGTTCAGCCGTCCGCGCGATGGGCCAGCCCTCATCCACCACGAGCCTGGCCAGACGCAGCCGGGCACGCGGAGTCAGCGCCGCGTTAGCGTGAGACACGAGGACCTCCTGGTCTGTGATGTGGTCGCCTTCAGCAGCTCCACTTCACGACAGGAGGTCCTCGCCATCCAAGATCCGTCAGGTTATGTCGTCACATAACCTCAACTAACGTGCCTGGTCAATACAGCTAGGGCAGCGAACGCGATCGCCAGAACCAGGAGGAGCATCTCAGGTGAGGACCACGGCCGCGAGGGCCACGACGCCGACCACCAGGGCGCGGATGGACCAGGTAATCCGGGTGAATTTGCGGTACGCCACCATGTTTGCAGCCCAGATCTGCCCGGCGACCGCCCGCTCGACCGCGTCCTCGTCGGCCGCCGCCTCCACCCAGGCATCGACGAAGGCTTCCCGATCATCGCCGTACCGACGGGCGACGTGGTCGTAGTAGTGCAGCGACCTCGCGGGCTCCACCTGCCGTCGTGGCGCCAGTGTGTCGAGCGCCAGCAACGCGCTGAGCACGATGCAGATGCCGGCGACGAACAGGACGCCTTTGGCCCAGGATCCGTGAGCCGACGGCAGCTGCCCGGCCAGGACCCCGGCGGCGGCCAGGACGGCGGCAGCCTTCACGTCGGCGAAGCGGATCATCTCGTTTGCCTGTTGCAGGGAGGCTCGTTCCGCTTCCCTCATGAGGCTTCCAGCCGTTCCGCCAGGTCGGGTCGGTTATACGAGGAGAAGAACTGCCCCAGCTGTTCGAGCAGGTATCGGCGTTCGCCGTCCTCGAGCCGCCCGAGGAAGTCACCGATCAGCTTGGCGATCAGCAGGAACCGGGACTCGCCGACCTCCCCGAACTTCTCGGCGATCTCCTCGAACCTGATGGTGAGTAGCTCTTCCGGCCGGTCAGGGTGGTGGTAGAGCCAGTAGCTGCGGGCGACGTCTGGACGGGAGTAGACGCTCTCCCGCAGGTAACGGATCCGCTCCAGCTCGGCCTGCTGCTTCAGGCGTTCGAGGGCGGACTGCCGGTCGATCTCCAGGATGGCTTCAGCGGCTATGCGGGCTTGCGGGTTGACTGTTAGTTGGATGCGGGCACTGTAGGGGTTCCGGGTGTTGATCTCGTTTTCGGCGTTGCCGGCCTGGGTGACGCAGTATTGGGAGGTTGCCTGGTCGGCCCACTCTGTGACCCTTTGTCGCGTCGTCCAGATGGCGGCTTCGTCGTTCCCCTGCCACCAGAGCTGGAGGGTCGCGTCGAATGCGATGTGTGGGTGGCAGCTGCGCAGCTCGGCGGTAAAGGTGACTGGCTGTGCGGGTTCCTCGGGTCTCGCCCAGAGGCGCGACAGGCGGCCACGCCAGTTCTCACTCATGCGGTGCCCAGCGGGTTCGCTCGGTGGAGCCGCTCGTTGAGCCGGTCACGCAGGTCTCTGGCGGCCGGCGTCTGGGCGTCGCGGGCGAGTGGCTGCCAGTCGTACAGTAGGTCGGACATTCGGGCGAAGCGGCTGCTGGTGCCTTGACCGGTCCCTCCGGCACGGACCATCAGGTCGGTGATCAGGTTCTCGTAGACGGGTTCCTCGGCCGCCGCGTCCAGCCAGCGGGAGAGCGCCTCGCGGAATTCGCTCTGCGGCCCTTCGCCGCTGAACAGCAGCGTGAAGGCGTGTACCAGTCGGGTCTGCCGTTCCGCATCGCCAGCCAGCTCGGCAAGGAGAAGCCCAGCCTGGTCCGGGGTTTCGGAGATCGCCGCCAAGGCGCGCAGCCCCGCGTCGTGCCGCTGGTCCTGCCCGGCCGCCCAGTCGACGACCTGGCGCAGTGTCGCCTGCCGGTGCAGCGGTCGGGCCCAGAGCGACCGCACGGCCTCTACGACCTCGTCGGTGACGGCGTCGATCCGCCGCGCGGCCAGGTTGTTCAGCCGGGTCAGCACCGCCTGCGGATACGCGTCTGCCAGCGCTCCGCCGCAGACCGCGGCGACCGCGCAGAGCAGCGGCACGCGTCCCGACTGGGCGGCCCACTGATTGAGCCGCCCGCGCATCGCCGCTCCGGCCTCGGGGCTCATCGCCACCGCGGTCATCAGGTCGATGACCAGCGGTCGCAGGGTCTGGTAAGCCCACCACCGTTCGATCAACGTGCGCACTTCGGGCGCGTCGGCCCCGGGAAGCGCCAGGGTCACGGCGAGCATGGCCGAGGCCACCTGTCCGGCGACGCGGGCGTTGGGGGCACCGCCGCGGCGTATCGGCAGGTCGGACGCCCAGCTCCAGAGGTTCGTACGGAAGGCCTTGGACTGGTCGCCGTGCACGTAGCGCAGGATCGCGACGTCGTAGGACGGCAGGGTGAAGAAGATCCGGTGCTCGCCGTCAATCCGGGCGTTGACGCTTTTGGCGAGCTGACGGATCCCCGGGGCGCCGATGCCGCCCCGCACGTTCGCCGGTTCCTCCAGTTTCTTGGCGAGCTTCTCCATGGCGTGGAGAACGTTGGTGGCTTGTCCCCCTTGCAGGAAGGCCAGGGCGATGAGGAAGAGCCGGGTCCGCGGATCCGGGTACGTCTCGAACCAGGCGACCAGTTCCTCGTCCCAGTTCTGGTAGGCCTGGACGGACTTGCGGGCGATCTCGGCAAGCGGTTCCTGCGGATCACCCGCCGCGGCCCTGATCCGGCGGGACAGCCTCGCGATCTGCGCCGGGGTGGCGCCCTCCAGGATCGCCGGCAGCGGTGGCGTCTTGATCAGGGTGTCCACGTCCGGCCGGGCGAGCTGGTCTTGTAGGAGCCGGCTCAGCAGTTCCTCGGGTACGGGAGCGGTGACCGTGAGGACGGTGAAGCCCGGAACGTCCTCGGGCCTTTCGAGGCTCTTCTGGTCGACCAGGACGACGAGGTACGAGTCCCGCTTCTCTACGGCCTCTCGGTAGGCGATGAGCAGCTCCCGCAACCGCCCGTTGCGGCCGCCAGGCGGCACCGTGAGCAGGTAGGCGCAGCGACCGTAAGACGACCACGGCACCTCGTCGACGGGCAGGAGCCGCTGCTCGTCGTCGTCGATCGGGATCTCCCGCCGAGGCGAGGGAACGCCGCCGAGCAGACCGACCGCGGCGGTCCGCCGCCCGGTGCCGGGGTCGGCGACCAGCAGGACGTGACGCCGCTCCCGCAGGATCCCGGCCGCCTCTTCCCTGCGCAGCCCGCCCGGGCCGTAGACACGCTCCACGAAGGTCTCGATCGTCTCCCGCACGAAGGCGTCGGAGAGTTCCCGGGCGGCCTGGTAGCGACCGAGCCAGTTATGGACGTTCTGCACCATGTCGCGGCCGACACGCGAGGCGACCTGACCGCTGTTCTCGTCAACACTGAGGCCGTCGTCGATGTCGTCGGCGTAGGAATCGTCGATGTCCGGGTCCACGGCCTCAATCGCGTCGGTGGTCATCGGTCAGCGCCCCGGTGCTGCGTCATGCTCTCGACCGTGGTGGCGACTTGGCCGTCGTTCCGCTTCACCCGCGGCCCGGAAAACTGTGGCCGAGCGGGCTTCTCGGTCATCGGCGGCGGTGGCGGCGGCGCGGCCGGCAACACGCCCAGCAGGTTCCCGGAGACCTCCGGGAGGTAGAGCCACGCCTGCTGGCTGAACGCCTTGCCGTCGACCGTCGCCGTGACTGCAAGGCAGCGGTCGGGCTGCATTCCGGCGTACCCGGCGGCGATGACGTCCTCGAATACGCGTTCGGAGAAGATGCAGGCCACGAACGTCACGCGCGGGCTGGCCGCGGCGAGCACGGCCTTCACCGGCGCGGAATCGAGCAGGCGGTGGGTGTCGTTGCGCGGGTCACCGTTGCCGGTCCAGTGCGGATTTTCCGGGTCGGCGGGCAGCGGCCCGACGTGCAGGCTGACCCGCAACTGAAGGCGCGCTCGGGCCTGGCGGTTGTGCTCGGCGAGGCGTTCCTGGAGCAGTCGCGGGAACGGGTCCACCAGGTAGGGCAGGACGCGCGTCGGGAGTCCGACGGCGAAGCCGTCTCCAGTCGGGCCGAGGAACGCCGGGCGTTCCCACTCGGCCCGTAGCCCTGCGCCGTTCAGAACGTCGCCCACGAGGTCGAGCAGGTTCTTGCTGATCGCCTCGTGGGTGCTGCCCGGTTCGGCGGTGAAACCCTTGGCGTCCACCGCCAGGATCGCCCGGTACGGCGGCAGGTCGATCGAACGTGCGAACGGGATGTGTTCCACAGGAGTCCTTTCTCGAGGGCGGGACCCCCACAGCGTCAGCCCGGAACAGGCGGTTCTCTGCCCAATTCTGGGCGGAGACCGTGTGACCGGCCGCTCAGTGCCACCGGGTCCACGATGATGACCTCGCGCCGTCCGGTGGCGACAATGCCCGCCTCGCGCAGGGCCGCCAGCTCGGCGACGACCGCGTTGCGCGAGGCGCCGACCAGTTCGGCGAGTTCCGCCTGGGACAGCCGGATCGCGGGCCGCCCGTCGGCGCGCCGGCTCTCCCGGTCCAGCTGAATCAGCGCCCGGGCCAGCCGCTCCCGCACGGGCAACACGGCAAGCGCCGTACGTTGGGCGTCCGAGGTGCGCAGCCGGCTCACCGTGTAGGTGGCGAAGCCCGTGGCGAACGCGGGCCGGGTCAGGAAGCGCCGGAACTGCGGGCCGGTCAGCAGCCGGGTGACCGTGGTGGTGAGGGCGGTGACCGTGGCCGAGCGCGGTTGCAGGTCGACGGCGGCCAGGTCGCCGACGACGTCGCCGGCGGCCCGCAGCGTCAGGATGGCGCGGCTGCCGTCGCTCTCCGATCGTACGATCTTGACGCAGCCGGCCAGGACTACGTGCACGTGCTGGGTGGTGTCACCCTGGCGCAGGAGCACGTCGCGGGGTTCAAAGCGTACGGGGATTCCGGTGTCCTGCACCCGGTTCCACTCGTCCTGTGGGAGATGTGCGACGAGTCCGGATCCACCACGGTCATGCATGTACAGAATGTATCGCCGACGGCCACAACGGGTAGCGTTGCCGGGGCTTGGCTCGGTCCCGCATCGTCATCATTCGCCACTCGCCGCGCTGGCCGGAGTCTATATACGGGAACCGCGTCCAAGGCGCTCAACGACCGCAGGTCACTACAGGCCGACACCGTGGCCCGGATACGTTAGCCAACGACCGGCTCGCCTTCGTGGGCGACGCGGCCGTGTACAGCCCGCACGCCGGGCATACGCGCACGGAAGGCATGATCACCACGGACGCCATCGGGCGGTTGAGTTGCCTCGTCTTTCCGGACAGACTCGTTTGGGTTGATTCTCGCGGTGAGATGCCGGCCGAGCCGATCGCGGACCACCAGCCTAAACGAACGAGTGAAGGTCGTAGGCGACCGAGGCCGCGAAGCGAGGCCGCTCGAGCCGGCCCGTTGACGGGAAGACGGCGAGCTGCGCGGTCGTCGGGCAGTAGCCAGACCGCCTGCCGGCCTTGGCTCACCTCGAACTGTCCGGGGCCTGCGTGGAAGACCTGCGCCAGCTCGCGGACCCGCCCCGTTTGCAGATGCTGGAGTTCTCCCTGGCCCAAACGGCGGAACACGTGTTTGTGGTCCGCTGCCGGCACGGCAGGCTGCCGCAGCGCCGGCCGCACGACGCCCGGCTACCCGGTATCACCCGGCATCGATTGCCCCAAGCATGTCCCGATTCGGAGGTGGAGCACCGGGTTGCGGGTCGCCGAGGGCGACGACGAAGCGGGTGTGGGCGTCGATGGCGACCTGCAGGTTCGCGCTGTAGCGGTAGTTCTTGCTGGGGGCGGCCAGCCGGTGGTCCCGGGTCGGCACCAGAGTGCCGTCAACGATGGTGATCTGGTCGACCCGACATCGGCGTCCCGGCGCCAGGGCGAGCAGGGGGCCGACGGTGTCGATGACCCGGTGCGCGGCGGAGTGCGACACCCCGAACAGCGGGCCGATCTGTCGCATGGTCAGGTTCGTGCGCCAGTACGCCGCTACCAGCAGCACCCGATCGGCGAGGTCGAGAGACCACTGTCGGCCGGGTCGGCCGTCAGCGATCGTGGCACCGCCGCGCTCGGCGACCAGTCTGACCAGCCTGCGGAACTGGGCGGGCTGCAGCCCGGTGAACGGAAAGATCCACTCCTGGCGGGCCGCCGAGATCATGCTGCATGAGGCATCGGTCAGGCGCTGCAGTAGACGTCGAACGATCCTTTCGTCACTGCCCGCACGTACGACTCTGCTCCGGCCAACAGGCGCAGCTGCTCCTCCGTGCACTGCCGCGCCGACAGGCCAGGTTGGACCAGCACGGTTCGGAAACGCGGACGCAACTGCGGAGCTAGCTGCCTGATCCGGTACAGCTCGTCGATGCCTCCGACTTCGTAGGGCGAGGACCCGGTGCGGTGGGCATACTTTTGGGCGCGCCTGTCCAGGTGGCGCAGCAGCGGGTCCGCGCCGTGCTGCCGCCATTTGGCGCCTCGCATCGCCTGTCCGCACAACTCGTACAGGTCGGCCAGTCGCGCGCCAGCAGTCGGCTGCGACGAATACTTGCAGTGGACCAGCGTCACGACGAGCTCCGTACCGCTGATCCGTACCCCCACCAGGTCGCCTGCCTCTCCAGCTCGGTCGTCGTCGACGAGGATGTCGAAGGTGTCAGCGCCGCGTAGGTAGGCGGAGAAAAACGCCTGGATCGAGTCGGGGCGGCGTTCGATGCCCTGGGACTCGACCTGGATGTCGACGCCGTCCCAGTCGAGCGCGATCAGGCGTTGGCGGTTGAACGGGGGCCGGTCGTAGCGCGGCACCAGGAGTCGGTCCTCGGGGGTGATCATCCGGTCGCCCTCGAGAAACAGTGTCGGCTTGTTCTTGTTGATCCACTCCAACAAAGGCACGGGGGCCGGGCGGGACGCCACCTCGGCGTCCCCGTCGATGGGGCGGTACCGAAGACCGGTCGGCTCGAAGTCCGCGCGATAGCGGATCCGCCATGCTGGTGTCACGAGGGAGAAGAGGAACGGACCGCTGGGCTCGAAGCTGTCCACCTCGAAGCCGACGTCGGTGATCGGGTAGCTGCGTCCTTCGACCGTGACGGAGACGCCGGGGCCAGTCCCGGTGAAAATTTCCCACGGCCACTCCAGGCCGAGAAGCACGTGGGGCGGACGCTCGGTGAGGTCCTCAGGGATGATGAAGCCGCTGAGCACCTCCTCCAGGTTGATGCTGTTGTCGGTCAGTTTCGCGCCCTGCGTGGCGCACCACTCGGTCCATGACTTCAGGTTCGGCGCGGTCCGCGCCGACCAGAACCGCCCGGACAGTGACGCGCTGATCGTTGTTCTCTCCCCCTGGTCGAAGCCGGACGTGGCGATGTGGGTCTGGCTCTTGCCTTGCCGATCGGCGGTGTCCAACGCCTCAAGGACGTCACTGCCGACGTGCATGGAGAAGCGATTGAAATGGTCGCGGGCGTCGAGAAGGCCGACGTTTGTCGGGATGAGGCGGTCAAGGTGCGCCAGGACGCGGAACGTCAGCGGGCCTTTGATCGGCTGGCAGCCTTCGCCGAGGACCGTCTCGGCGAGTTCGTGGTAGTCGCCGCTGTTGTCCGAGCCGTGGATGTACAGCAGCCGGCGACCCTCGTCGAAGTACATGACGATCAGCTCGTAGGTCAGCTGCTCGAGAGCTTGGATGGAGCCCCAGCGGACGTCGCCGCGCTTCTCGAGCACGAACCAGGCGACGGAGGATTCAGCGCCGATGGACACCCGGCCATCGACCAGCCGCTCCTCCCCGTACAGGTCGACCGCGCGTTCGGGCTGCCAGTTGTCGTCAGGCGACCGGTAGGCGATCGCGCTCATCTTCGGTTCGAGCAGGCTCACGGAGATGTCCTCGGGGGCGCTGGCGAAGGACGCCTCGAACGCGCTGTTTCCCTCGACCGCTTCCGTCGCGCGCTCGGTGATGTCCCGCAACAGCAGGTTCCAGTCGGCGTCCTCTCGCAGCAGATCCCGCAACGGCGAAAGCGCGACGGACGGATCCCGGGCAACGAACGCCGCTGCGGTGCCGATCCGAGACCTGGCCGTTGTCCGCGAGAACCGACCGATGAACTGGATCATCGGGCTGAGGCTTTTTTTGACGTCGTGCAGCGCGGCGATCTTCAACGCCGGCAGGTCGAAGCCCTCGCCGAGCATGTCCACGCAGACAACGATCCGGCAGGTGCGGTCGTCGAGTGCCGCCAGAACCTGCCTGCGGCGCTTTTCCGGCAGCCGGTCGTGCAGCACTTGCGGGCCCAGCTCGGGCGCCTTCGTCTCGTAGATCGAGACCAGCTCCTCAGCGCGGCGAACATTCGCGCCCCGTGCCATGAGGAGGTGGTCGTACCCTTCGGCGAGATCACGGCGGAGGCGGTCGACCGCGAGGTCGGCGACGAGGTGGTCGGTGCCGCCGAGGCTGAGCACCGCCCGGTAGTCGATCTGCGTGAAGTACCTGTCCCGTTGCGCCTCCCGTAGGGGGAACCGGAAGATGATGCGTCCTGGCAACTTCTTGCCGTCCTCGCGGAACGGTGTCGCCGTGAACAGCAGAACGGGACGGTCCCCGAAGGCCTGGATGATTCCCGCCCAGCTGGGCGCGGGAGCATGGTGCGCCTCATCGACCATCAGGTGACTGAACTGGGCAAGCAGCGCGTCGCGAGCCTCTGGAGTGCATGCTCCCAGCACCTGCGGGGTCGCGATTACGACGTTGCACGCGGAGGTGAACGCCACCGCGTTGTCGGCCGAGTGGAAGCCGTGCTCGATACGCCCGACAGCCGGCCGCATCGCCTTCGGGTCGACGATCCTGCACTCGTGCAGGATCCCCAACGTCTCGAACTTCTTGCCGATCTGGTCGCGCAGGGCCTTCGTGGGGACAATGACAAGCAGTCGCGCTGCCCGGGCGGCGACGAGAAGCGCAAGCATGGTCTCGGTCTTCCCGGTACCGGTGGGCATGACGATGATGCCCGGCTCGGACAGTCCGGACGCCCAGTAGCCGAGGACGGAATGCAGCGCCCCGATCTGAGGCCGCCGCAGACTGTGCGGTTGGGTATGGGATCGGAAGCCGATCGCCTCGTCGTAGGAATCGACCACCGCCTGAGGAGACACGAGAGACCGGCTGCCTAGCCAGGACACCCGTACGCCGGTGGACCGAAGCGTGGGCAGCTGAGCGGTCAGCGCCGCGTCATCGTTGATGCGAGGAGCACGCGTCGCCGGCCATCGCCCGAAGTTGTTTGCTACCCAGAGGCCATGCCCGGCGTCATCGAGGACCTCCAGCTTCCCGCCCGGAACCAGGAGCTGACGAACGGGGTTGCGCTCCACCTCCCGTGAGCGCGCCCAGACATTCGCGGTGTGAACTACCAACCCGGCCACCACCCCCGTCGACCCCCGTCACCGGAGTGGCGCGGCCGACACCGCGCCCCGCGCGGGTGTCCCACACCGTCGTCGGTCGGCCGCCAGGAATCGGGGGCGCGAAGGTTGGTTGCCTTCACACTTGCTGGTGCAGACACGCCCACGGTGAGCAAGAGACCTCGCTTGACCTGGCATGGTGAGCCCGCTTGCAGACCGGAGACCGGACGACGCGGCCGGATCTGCCTGCGCAGGTGCCGGCAGGCCTGGTTCACCCATTCCAGAATTGTGTAGGCCCGCCCAACTGTTCGGTCGGTGCCGGCGACGTACACGTTCGCGAGAGAGTCACGTAGGTTCCTGACCGCGGAACTGAGCGATTCGGGGTTGAAGCTGGGGAAGGGGATGATCAGCACGCGGAAATCGTCCACCTGGTGCACCCGCCGCGCCAGCATGAATCGCCGAGGCGTGTCGAGCGGGCGCCTCCCGACCTTCCTGCGCCGAACACGCTTGCAGCGAGGTCCGGTGATGACGATCTGGGGTCGTCGCCGATGCCCGCGCCACGCTGCTGCAGGCGCGCGCGCCCCACTGAGGGTGGCGCCTCGGCCGCTACCGGCACGCCAGTCCAAGTTGTCCGTCCACCGCTGGACCGCATTTTCCAGCGGTTCCGGCAATGCGGCCACTACTGACTGTCGCCTATTCTGTCCGCGTGGGTGAGCTGGCGGACGACCTGGGCCGCCTTGAGGCCTTCACCTACCTGACGGCACCTGAGCGCGCCACCTACCTCGCCATCATGCGTCTGTTCACGGCGTCCCTGATGACGGATCTCTCCGCCCAGCAGGTGGTCGAGGAACTCGCCGCCCAGGAGGTTGACCTTCACCTCGACACCGCGGTGAGCCGCTTGAACCAGCTTGTCGGGTGGGGCAATCTGCTTCCGAGCTCACACACCGTACGGGTGAAGAGCATCGAGGAGTACCAACGCGCCCGGTCCCGATATCAGCTTTCACCGCTGGGCGAACGGGTGCAACGGCAGGCGGACGACGTGCTGTCGAGTGCGGACGCCGCCCGAGAAATCAGCCGTGAGCTGCTGGGTTTGATCAGCAACGGGTTGGGCGACCTGACGAATCGCGTCGAACAGCCGGGCGGGCTCGATACCGGCACCGCCCGCGAAACGGTCGCCGCGATCTTCGCCCAGTTCTGGGCGTTTCGGGACTCAGTACGCGACTTCTACGCCTTCCTCGGACAGGTTCTGGCGCGGTACGACCTCAACAGTGCGGAGTACGTCGGCTTCAAGGACCTTCTTCTGGACTACGTCGAGTCGATCACCGAGGAGATCGTTCTCCTCGCACCACGTATCGAACGTCATCTGCACCGCCTCTGGCCGCACTTGCCCGGCCTGGTACAAGTCTTAAGAGACGGAGGGCTTGCCGGAGCCGCCGCCGACCTCGGCGTCACGGTGCAACGCAGCCGCGGGCATGAACTCGCCGACTGGACTGCGCTGCGAGCGTGGTTCAGTGACGCCGACGGTCGCCGCAGCGAGGTGACTCAACTGCGAGACGCCACCATGCGGGCCCTGCAGTCCCTGCTCGCCAACGCGAAACGGATGATCCGCTCCACCGGACACGGTGCCTCAAGGCGTCGTGAGCTGCTGCGGCTGGCAGCCTGGCTGGACACCGCCGACGAGGAATCGGCGGCTGATCTGTACACGTCGGCGTTCGGGCTCTACGGCGCCCGGCACCTCGGCATCGCGGCCGATCAGCAGGGCGTGGTACCCGCGACGGCGAGCTGGTGGCCGACCCCGGCGGTGCAGGTTCCCGTCGCTCTGCGCGACCGCGGAGAGCGCACGCCGCGCGGTCGCGCTTCCGGAATTGCCGATCGCAGCGCCCTACAACAGGCTCTGATCGACCAGGCGGCCGTCCTTCATGAGCTGCGGGTCGCCGCCGCGGCGGAGCTGCTGTCCGCCGCGGCGGACCTTGGTGCGGTAAACCTCTCCGCCCCGGCCGTCCATCTCCTGCTCGAATTGATGGCGCAGGCCTTGGGCGCCGGTGATCCCCTGCTGGGCAACGCCGTCACCATGGTCGTCGATCTAGGGTTGCGCTGCGAGCTCATGAGCAAGCCGCGGAATGTGCTGACCCTACGCTCGGCAGCCGGGAACTTCACCGCCCAGGACATCGATATCGCGATCACTCGCCTGGAGGACAGTGGTGGCTGACGACCACGACATCGCGCTGGCGACCGAGCGCCGCAGGGCCATACGCGCCTTGCTGGCCTCGCCGCTGTTGCTCACCGCCAGCGACGACTTTCCCCTGGTCCGCCGCCACGCCGAATGGTTGAAGAGTTGGTTCGGCAACTTCCTCGGTTACCGACTCGTCGTGGAGGCGGACTTCGCCCGGCTCTTCAAGCCCGGGTTGGGTCCGGGGAGAGGACGTCCGTTGCTGCGCGCGACCGGGCCGTTCACCCCCCGAATGTATGCCTACGTAACGCTCGCCGCGGCGGTGCTGCTCACATGCCCGGAACAGGTGTTGCTGTCCCAGCTCATCGCTGATGTACGGGCGGCGGCGGTCGAGGCCCGGATCGAACTCGGTGACGCCCAACGGCCTACCGAACGACGCGCGCTTAGCGCCGCGCTCCGGCAACTGGTCTCATGGAACGCGCTGCGCGAGGAGCAGGGCACGGTCGCCGGCTACGCCGACGACGACCAGGCCGAAGCCCTGCTCACCGTCAATCGCGACATCGTCGCCCACTTGATGGCGACGCCCCCGGGACGGGCTGCCACAGCGGCGGAGTTCGTCCGCTGTGCCGCCGAGCCCGGTCCAGGTGGCGCGCGCCACGCGGTGCGCCGGCGGCTGACTGAGGAACCGGTGACATACCTCGACGAGCTGCCCGCCTCGGAGCGTGCCTGGCTACGCCGGGAGCAACGCCGCGACGAGCGGTCGTTCCTGGAATACACCGGCCTGCAGGCGGAGCTGCGCGCCGAGGGGGCAGCCCTGCTCGACCCCGACGAGGATCTCACCGATGTGCTGTTTCCCGGGGTCGGTACCGTCGCCCAAGCCGCGCTGCTGACGATCGGTGCGCTGGTCGAGCAGGTGCGCCCAGCCTCGGGACGGCTGGTGGTCGGGGTGCCCATACCTGAAGGCGCTCTGGACCGGGTTTTGGCTGACCTGGCCGACCGCCACAGCCGGCGGTGGGCGGGCCGGTACGTCGACGATCCACTCCTGCTGCGAGAGGCGGTCATCGGGTTGCTGACCAGTATGGGACTACTGGCGCGATCGGCGCCGACGGTCGCCGACGCCGAGTCCGACGAAACCGTCGCCGCCGAACGGGCGGTCGACGCTCGCGCCGCCCGCGGCGATGCGCCCGAAGGCACGCTGGTTCTGCTCGCGGCCGCAGCCCGCTACGCTGCGAGCGAGGCGGTACGGTCATGAGCACAGCGGCCGTCGTGGCAAGCCGGATGGAGACCCTGCCGGCGCACCCGTACAGGTATCGCCTACATCGGGCGGGGATCTGCAACATCTGGCAGTACGACGATCAGGTGTTCCAGTTCGAGGGCGGCCGCCTGCTGCTGCGCGGTAAGAACGGCGCCGGAAAGTCGAAGGCCTTGGAATTGCTGCTGCCGTTCTTGTTGGACGGCGACGCCAAGCGTCTGGATGCCACCGGTGCTGGCCGCACCACCTTCCGCTGGCTGATGAGTGAGGGTGCCAGCGGGGTGAATCGGCAGGGATTTGTCTGGCTGGAGCTCCGGCGCACCGACGAACATGACTTGGCGCAGTTTTTGACGCTGGGGGCGGTCGTTCGGTGGTCGTCCTCGACCACGGAGGCACGGCTCACCTATTTCATGACCCCCCTGCGCGTCGGCGTTGACGTCGACCTGGCAGTGGACCGGCAACCCGTGCCCGTCGAGCGACTCCGCGAGAGCCTGGGCGAGGCGGCTCTGATGAGCAGCGCCCGTGACTACCGTGCCCGGGTGGGTCGTGAACTCTTCGGGATCGGTGATCCGGGCCGATACCGCAATCTCGTCCACCTGCTGTACCGGCTGCGCCGTCCCACCATCGGCGACCGGATCGAGGCGGGCCAGCTCACCACCGAACTGAGCGAGGCACTGCCATCAGTCGACGACGACGTACTCGATTCGGTCGCGCACAATCTCGACGACCTGGAGACCGTTCGCGCCGACCTGGGCAGACTCGAAGCCACCCATGCCGCGCTAGTCGACCTCATGGCGGCCTACCGAGGATATCTGCGCGGCGAGCTGCGCCGCCGCGTACAGGCGGTGGACGAGGCTCTGTCCCAGCTACGAGCACAGCGTCGGCAGGCAGGCCAAGCCGAGCGGGAGGTCGCGGCGGCCCTCGGCGCGGAGCAAGCCGCCGTGGCCGCAGTCGAACGCTGCGAGCACGCGGAGCGGCAGGCTCGGGCCGAGCTCGGAGCTCTCCGCGACAGCGCCGCGTATCGGGCCGTTCAGGAGTTGGGGCAGCGCCGTCTCGCGGTACGGGCGCTCGAGTCGGCGGCCCGGTCCGCGGCGCGCGCAGCCGACGCCGACCGACAGACTTTCACCGATGTCGTGTCGCGCCTTGTCGCGGAGACCGACCGGCTGACGGGCACCGTCAGCGAACTGCGCGACAGTCATCGGCGCCTTCGCGACCTCGCCGCCGAATCGGGCCTGGACACCGGACATCTCGGTGCCGTGCCGGAGTTGCGCTATCTCGGAGCTCCGGCTGACCCCTCGACGCGAGTTGTTCACCACAGCCTGGCAGGTCAGGAGTTCGGCGAGCACCGTGCGCGCATCGCAGCGGCCGAGGAGGCGGCGCGGGCACGGCGGACGGCCGTCGCCGACGTACACCGGCGGCTCGACGAGGCCGACGCGGCCGTCGCCGCGGCCGTCCGCGGGGAGGCCGACCGCGACCTGCTCGACGGACAGCAGAGCGGCGCTCAGGACCGCCTGAGCGAGGTCACGACCGGCCTCGCCGCGGCCAGCAGCGCCTTCGTGCACGCCGTAAGAGAGTGGATGTCGCTGCCGGCCCTGGCCAGCGCGGCTCTCGCGCCGGTGCGGGAGGCTCTGCTCGGCGATGACCCGCTGCCGGCGGGCACGCAAGCCGAGGTGCGCGCAGCGGCTGAGCTCGCTGCGGAACCGCTGCGCGGCGCGGCCGAGGCGCGCCGCGACACCTTGCGGTCCCAGCAGGCACAGGTCCAGGCCAACCTGGACGAGGTACGCGGCGAGCACAACCGGTGGAACGCCATGACCGACCCGGAGCCACCCCGGTCGCGGTTTCGGCCCGGCTCCCCGTCGCGACCGGGCGTCCCGCTATACCGGTTGATTGACTTCGGCGATCACCTCGACCAACGGCAGCGGGCCGGGATCGAGGCAGCTCTGGAGTCGAGCGGGCTGCTCGACGGGCTGCTCGCCGAGGGCGGCACGGTGCTGGACCCGGTAAGCGGTGAGGTGATTCTCCGACCTGGTCCGCCAGCAGCCGCACCCACCCTCCAGGAGGCGCTGGTCGTCGTGCCCGGGGCTGAACACGCGGCGCACCTGCTGCACAGCATCGGCCTCGGGCCGACCTCGAACGCGAGCAGCTGGATCGCCGAAGACGGCCGATGGCGACTCGGCGTGGCCCACGGTGCCTGGACGAAACCGGCGGCCGAATACGTCGGCGCGGCCAACCGCGAGGCGTTGCGGCGACGCCGGCTCGCCGACCTGCAAAAGCAGCTGAACGACCTGACGCACGAACTTGCCGGCATCGACGAGCAGCTCACCGTGAACGACCGCGAACGCGGCGCGCTCTCCACGGCGCTTCGCGCTCTACCCGATGGCGCTGAGCTGGGCCGCGCCTGGGCCCGTCATGACGAAGCGGAATCTACGGCGCACCGGCTCGCTCGCCAAGTGGCCGACGCCCGGCGAAGAGCACGCGAGCTCCGCAGCGTCGCCGACGACCGCAGGGCCCGCGCGCAGGCCGCGGCGGAGGCCCATCTCCTACCCGCGGATCGCGGCAGTCTGAGCAACATCGACCAACGCCTGCGACAGCTCGGTGCGGAGCTGCCTCGCTACACCCGGGAAATCGGACAGTTCATCAACGAGCTCAAGCCGTACGAGTCACTGATCGTCCGGCACGTTGAGGCCGTTGACCGTGCCGCCGTTACCGCCGACGAGGCCCGAGCCGCAGCCGAGGTACACCTCGCTGCGGAAGAAGCGTTCGCCGTTCTCGAACGGTCGCTCGACGCCGAGCCGGCGGAAATCCACCGGCAGGAAAGCGCAGCCGAGGCACGCCTGCACGCGGCCGAGACGGAGCTGCCATCGGCCCGTCGCGGCTACGAACAGGCGCGGGACCGCCGGGTCCGGGCCGAACAGGTGCGCGACCACACCCGGCAACTGCTGACTCATCAGGAGCAGGTTGCCCTGGACGCCGGCATCGCGCTGCCACGTGTCCTCACCCTGCCCGGCGTCGGTCCCGCGCTCGCGCTGTCCACCGACGTGTCATTCGAGCCAGGCACCGGGGCCCCGCCGGAGAGGATCCGGCAGCTCGACGAACTCGCCGGCCTGCTCCGCGAAGCGCTCGGCCGGCCCCAGCAGGACCTGAGCGAGAATGCCCTGCACCAGCGCTACAACGACGTTCGAAGCAGGCTGCCTGGCGGTTTCGACCTCGTCTGGGAGGATCGGGACGGCGTTAAGGTCGTCGAGATCGCCGACGACATCGGGCAGCACCCCGCCGCCGTGGCAACCGCACGACTCGGCACGGAGCTACAGCAGAAGCGTTCTGCCGTCGCCGAACGGGAACGGCACGCGTTCGAGCGCTTCCTGCTCGGCGAGTTGGGGGATGCGCTGTCCCGGCAGATCCGTTCTGCCGAGAGCCTCGTGTCGGCCATGAACGCCACGCTCGCCGGAGTACGGACCTCGCACGGGCTCGGCGCCCGACTGGTGTGGACTTTGAAGGACGGCGCGGACGCGGACACCCGTACGGCCGTCGCCCTGCTCAGGACCCCGCTCGAGCTGCGGACCCGAGAGAACAACGACCGGCTCCGCGCGGCTCTCGCCCGCCGGGTCGAGGATGCCCGACGCGCAGACCCCTCCGCCGGGTACGCGGTGCATCTGCGCGCGGCACTCGACTACCGCAGCTGGTTCGGCTTTACCGTCAAGGTCACCGACCAGGCAAACCCGAACCGGGAGCGAATTCTGTCGGCGCGTACCGCGATGTCGCAAGGGGAGCAGCGGGTGGTGTCGTACCTGGTGTTGTTCGCCGCCGCCGCCTCCCACTTCACCTCGGTCGGCGATGCCTACCCGAAAGCCCCACGGCTGATCCTGCTCGACGACGCGTTCGCCAAGGTCGACGAACCCACCCATGGTCGGCTGCTCGGCCTGCTGGTCGACCTCGACCTGGATGCCGTCCTGACCAGCGAGCGGCTCTGGGGCTGCTTCCCCGAAGTGCCCTCGTTGGGCATCTACGAGTGCCTCCGCGATCCCGCCCAACCCGGCGTCGCCACGCTGCACTTCCGCTGGGACGGTCGCCGCCGGACGGTCCTCACCTCATGATCCCGGTCGGCGCACTCGAATACCTAAAGTCAAATGGGTTACGACCATTGTGGGCTGCCGTACACGCCCGCCTGGTGCGTAACGGCCGTATGGTCGGTGGACGTCTGACATTGACAGGGCTGAACGACGAGGAACGCGAAGCCGTCGGCCAGTTCCTCGGTCAGGCTATCGGGTCGACGCACACGATCAAATTGGCCGACCTCGACCGGCAGCTGTGGGAAAGCGCTGCGGGAACCGGACTGCTCGGCGTGGTGGAAGCGATCGTCGGTCTGGTACCGGACCGACGAGCCGACGCCTCCGCAGAGACGGCGCGGCGAGCATGGCTGCGGGACCAGGCGAACGCCGCCCTGGTCGCCGCCGGCTTGAGCAACTGCCCCTGGACGTCCGAGTGGCTGGACCACTTGTGGCGTCACGGCCTACCGGCGCGCCTGCCTTCCGAGGAGGTACGCCGCATCATCAGCCAGGCGACCACCACGCTTGGGCTGACCGTCGGCGAGCACGGGCGAACCTGGTCCCGCGGCGAACTGGCTCAAGTAGTCACCGGCAGCGCCCACGGGCTCGACGATGACAGCCCGCTGACCCGCCTCGTCCTGCGAGGGCTCGCTCTCGCCCTCACCGGTGCCTCCGATTACCCGCTAGGCGCTGCGGAACGCCGCGGCCTCTGGGATGCCGCCGGGGTAACCAGCGACACTGTTGCGACGACCGTCCTCACCTATGGGCTGCGCCCCCTCGGCGATGACTGGCTGCGCTTCCGCGCCGACGCAGGCGCCGAGACCCACCTGACGCTACGGGAAATCCGCCGTCTCGCTCCCCTGCGTCTGGCCCCGCAGACCGTTTATGTATGTGAGAACCCACGGGTCCTGGAAGCTGCGGCCGATGCGGGTGCTGCTGCGGCGATCGTCTGCACGATGGGCAACCCCACAACGGTTTCCATCGCACTCCTCGACGCTGTCATGGAATCGCCGGACGTGCGTCTGCTCTACCACGGAGACTTCGACTGGCCTGGCATCGCCATCGCCGACCGCATCATGCGGCGATACAACGCCGAACCCTGGCAACTCATGGCTGCCGACTATCGCCGTGCCGTCGCGCAGGCCACCGAACGGGGGACGCCACGGCAACCGCTTAGTGGGCGCGCGAGGGAGACTCCGTGGGATCCGGCCCTCTCCGGGGCGATGGCGCAGACCGCCACCGCGATCCACGAGGAAGCGGTGATCGAGAGCCTCCTGGGCGACCTCAGTCGCACGAGGTAGCTGGCCTGCCCGACTTCGCCGAAAACCTGGTCTGCCCTAGTCTGGGCCCAGGGCGGCCGTCCAGATCTTGTGCCGCCCGGCAGTCCCCCTGGTCCATCTCACCTGCGAGCGCCGTTGTGGCCCGACCACGGCCCACAACAGCGCGGCCGATCGTCGTGGCGAAGCCCACCCCGGTCGGCTCAAAGGTACGGATAGCCATCACACAGGCGGGCGGGCGCGGTCTCCGAAACAGCTTGTAGAGCGTCCTAGGACAGGCGCGTCGTGGTTGTCAGGCGAGCGGACTCCCCCTCCGGCGGCCTTGGACTTTGTTCGAAGCGACACGCCTAGCTGCTAGAATACGCCTGTATTACACTCGCATAGTGCCGTACGAGTGGGAAGAGTGGGCGTTGCAGGCCCTGGCGGGCATCCAACCCTATGAAGTCCGCCAAGTCTTGGAGGCTAAGCAGCGGTGGCCGCGTCCCGGCGCTGATGCCGCCGGGTTACGGGTGCTGACCGTGTGGGCGCGCACCCGCGACGGTCGGCCCCTGATCGTGGCTGTGCACCACGTCGACGGCTTCACCTGGAAGATCATCGGCGCACGAGACATGAGCGACACCGAACGTGGCGAGTTCACCCGATGGGAGCAGACGCGATGAGCGACAACCAGCACCTGCCGCGCACCCCGGAAGAGGCCACCGCACTGATGAACGACCTCACCTTCGACCCGGCACCGTCGACCGCGGAGCAGGAAGCGGAACTACTTGCCTCCCTGCCGCCAGAAGGCGCCGAGGTCATGGTCGTGCGGTCCCTGCGCATGCCAACCGATCTCGATGACGCGGTCACCACGGCTGCCAAGGACGCCGGCGTCACCAAAACCGCCTGGATCCGTCAGGCGATCGAGATTGTGCTGACCATGCAGTCCGACGACGATCAGCCGATCTCCCGCGCCGACGCCCTGCGCGCGCTCACTTTGCTTCGCCCGGTCCGTCGCGCCGCGTGAGCACGGAGACCACCGTCGGGTGTTGCGGAACGGCTTGGCGGTGGGTGCCAGGACCAGCTGGGCTTCCGGCGAGCCGACCAGCTTATTCATGAACCGAATGGAACGGCTGGTGGGCTTCCAGAGGCGGTCGTCGCGCGGGATGCAGAGACTGCCGAGGATCTGGTACAGCGCCAGGAAGCGAATCTTGAACACGGTAGTCGGTGGCGCTAGATCCGCCCGCGCTGGCGATGTGTGGGGAATCAGCATCGCCTGGAATACCGTGAGCAGCGCATTGCGGCCTGGGTTGGACGAACCGTCAAGACTTTCGGGTCGTAGCGCTCAGCGGACGTCCTCCACGTCGGAGTTGAACTTGTGGGCGTCCAAGTGGCTCACAAACGTGTGGGCCGGATGCCACGCCGGCTGCCTAGTGTGGCGACGAAGTTACCGTACTCCTGGTAGATCGCTGGATGTCTGCTCAGTCGCAGTGCGCTCAGCAACGAATGCGCGGGGACCGCTGATCAGGTGCACCGCTTATCGGCAAGACCGGGCGTCAGCATGGGGAATGCCAGAGCCTCGTCACGTAGCCCTTTCAGCACTTCGACGTTATGCAGCATGACTCCGGGGTTGTGGGTATGGGTCACCTTCAGCCTCGACATCCGATCGAGCACCTCCTCGTCGGTCAGCCGGGCCAGCCACGCTGCGATCTGCTGGTTGCTTGGGGATCCGTCCATCTGGCCGATCAGATCGAGCAGGTCTGTCCGGAGGACTGCCGTGCCCAGGCGCTGTGTGTGGCGATCCGCGGCCGACATCGTCGAACCTATCGACATCGCGTGGCGTTCGTCCTGGTGACCAACGGCGATCTCATAGCGCGTCGGAAGCGCTGGCGCGGGCGGCTCCGTGCCCGTGACGAGGCGCGGCACCGCCTGGGTGCGGACCCAATGAGAGATCTCATCGAGCTCCTGCATCAGCACGGGCCACCGGCTCGTGCCCGGTCGATTGATCCCGATCGTCGGAAACAGGGTGACGGGGACGGTGGTGCCGATCGGGGTCTCCGCGATGACGTCACCGACGCGTAGCGGCTCTTCGGGTCGCGGTGGCAGGTCGCGTACCGAGCGCGGCATCTGGTTGTCCTGGTACATGGCAGCCAAGCGGACCGCGGTGATCGCGGGCGTCCTGTGCTTCGCATGGTTCGTGTGGAGCACCAGTCGAGCCAGAGGGTGCGCCTGAGGATCGCTCTGACGATGGAAGGGCTGCAGGCGTTCGATCCTCCGCACGAGTTCGCTACCAGCTCGAAGCGATGGCGGACGGTCACGGAGTTGCTTCTTCGTCCACTTCTCAAACTTTTCGTATGTGTCCGACGCGGGCACCTCCACGAGCCTGGCCGCCTTCTCGTCGAGCGGCGCACCGTCCAAGAACTCGACCTCGGCGAACAACGCGTGCTCAAGCACGGCCCGCAGTGCCACCAACGCGTCGGCGACCAAAAGTGGCACCTTGCGTGGGATCGGAGCCACGCTGTCCACGACTGTTCGACTGATCGACCCCGCTGGAACCTCGCGCAGGCCGAGCACGCCTTGGGCCTGTGTCTGGTAGGCGAAGAGCAGATCGCCGACCTGTCCAATCAGCTCATCCGCGTGCGACAGCGTCGCTGCGACGCCGAGATGGCGCTCGGGGAGCCAATGGGGCGTCGAGTCCGTCACGCCGCGATTTTACGTGGGTCTTGAAGTCGCGCACCCCTCGTGCAACTCCCCCACCGGCGAGTCGCCCCAGGCTTTACCCGCGAACAGCCCCTGCCAGATGTGCGGCGGGCTGGGAGAACGTCGCGTTCGGCAGAGCCGGTCACCGATGCACCGATAATTTCGCCGGCACCCGTTGCTGCTGTAGCAGGAAACGGCAGGTTGGTGGTCTCTGTCGATCGGCAAGTCCCGCAGCACTCGGCCCCAGGGTCACCGGTTTGCCGGGCGTAGTCAGCGCTGCGTCGGCACTGGCCGAATCGTCCGAAGCGCCTCGATGCCCATCAGTCCCATGTTGGTGACCACGGCGTCCAGTTGCGGGTCGGGACCGGGCAAGCGGTTGTCGTAGGCGGTGGCGACTAGCGCACCGGTGTCGCCGTTGTAGAGCAGGCCGAAGGACCGGTCGAGCTGCCACTGGTGCTTCTTCGCGCTGGCGTACCGCGCCAGCTCCGCGTGGGCGGCTGCAAGGGCGCCGTAGGGCGGATGCGTCATCCATACGAGCACGAAGCTGTCGCCGCGTCGTGTTCCGCCAGGCATGGCGGCGCTATGGGGACGCCCGTCTGCGCGGGTCTGGCCGGCGAGACGCTCACCCAGACCGGCCCACCGTCGTTGCGTAGGGGTGTCTCCGCTCAGAAGAGTGGCCGACATCGCCAGCCATCCCGGTTCTGCCCGAGCGGCGAGGTCGTCAACGAGCTGCAACAGGCCCCGATCCGCCATTAGGCGGGGCTTGTCAGCCGGGGTCCGGCGGTATCCGAGCCGGTGCATGTACCAGGCGTCGAGAGCGTCCGTCCGGCTCGTCAGGAGCTCCAGCTGCTGCTTGCGGTACTTGCGCCGGTCCCTGACCCGGGGCGCGCCAAGCTGTGGGAGCTCGCGATGCACGACATCGGGATCGGGTTCGGCGTACAGCTTCGCGGCGAGGAAGTGCAGATAGAAGTCGAGTTCGTCGACAGCGTGGAACCGTCGTGTGATGTCCGGCTCGGTGCGCCGGCGCAGGTACAACAGCAACTCCGCGGGCCGATCGATGAGTTCGCTGATAATGCGCAGGTCATGCAGCGAGACAGTCCACGGCAGGGCACTGTCGGTCAGCAGGCCGGCGGCGACGAGGTCGCTCGTCACGGTGGCGATGCCGGACAGGTCCTCGAGGCTGACCGCGATGGCGTGCACTTCGCGCACACCACTGAGATCCAACCAGTTCTGGTCGCGTAGGCGCAACCCGCCGTCGTCGAGTATGCGCCGGCGGAGCCGCTCGCTCTGGTTCGCGGCCTCGGTGACGATGCGACGCAGGTCCTGCCGCAGCCGCAGCGGATCCCCAGTCCGCGACTGCGCGCGTAGGGCCACCGCCTTGCTTTCGATGATGATCGCGACGTCGTCGCAGATGAGCAGACCGTCGCCCTCGACTACCTTGGTGTATCGTGCCGGTTCGGTTTCGACGCCTGTGGCCGGGACGAAATACTCCAGCCCAAGGTGCGAGACGCACCCGGGCAGATGCGCCACGATGAGATCAGCTGCTGCCTGCTCGACGTACTGGCCGCGGTGCTTGCTGTAGACGTCCCAGGCGCGCTGATCGAAACGCAGCGCCTCCTCCACCCGCTCGCGAATCGCCGGAATCAGCAGCCCGCCGTGCACGACGACGAAGCTACCGTCGGGATCTCGCAAGATTGGGCGTACCCGCAGCGGAGACCGGCCCTGAAAGAACTCCAGCGCCACCTCGGCCGACGGCCGCTGCACCAGCGGCGTTGTAAACAGGTCGAGCACGGTGCGGACAGTCTCCACATCGACGCCAGCACTGCTGGCGATGGCCTCTTCGGTGAAGGTCGAGCAGGCAGCGGGATTGTCCCAGACCTGAGCCCACAGGTGCCGAGCCTGCGCGACCACCTCAGGTGGCAGGTCACCAGCCGTCGCAGTGTCAGAGTCGGCCAACTGCCTGAACTCGCGCAACGCACCGAAGCGGCCGTGCCAGGCCTCGTCGTGCAGGGCCTGCAAGGCCGAGAACACGTCCCGGATCTGCCTGACCGTGCAGCCCATGACCCTGCGGCAGGCGTCTTGCACGGCTGGCTGGTCGAAC
Organism: Micromonospora sp. NPDC023814; assembly: GCF_040639595.1. Classification (NCBI taxonomy): domain Bacteria; kingdom Bacillati; phylum Actinomycetota; class Actinomycetes; order Micromonosporales; family Micromonosporaceae; genus Micromonospora; species Micromonospora sp. NPDC023814. The sequence continues at coordinate 34,173 of NZ_JBFAAF010000045.1, read as the reverse complement.
AGCGCCGTCAAGGTGTCCTCAACCATGTGACCGTATGCGACGTTACGCACCGCCACCTCGCGCAGCCGTGCGCCGAAGCTCAGGCGTCGCAACGGATCAGCGTCCAGCGCGGAACCGAACATGATCAGCATGGAGCCCACGTCAAAGGCCTCCATGGCGGCGATCTGAATGTCCTCGACAATCTGCTCCGGCCTCATCACCGGCTGGTCCCCGTCGCCTGCTGCGGAGGCAGCACGGCTACCGCGCGCCGCCATGATCAGCGCCACGAGCTCGATCACTGCGGCACTACCTTCGTGTTCGGTCTCTTGGAAGGTTTCCGGGTTAGCCATTGCGTTGTGAAGCCGGACGTACTCGAGAACGTCAAAGGCATCGCACTGCGCGGTCAGCCGCGCGATGCGCTGTACCGCATCAGTGAGCCGCGCACCGGCAAGCGCTGCGGCGGCGTCCAGATCGCCCAGCTCGGCGTACTGCCCGAACCGTTCAAGCCCCTCCAAGGCAAGTCGAATCGGGCGAGGAAGGTCGCGACCTGAGGCCCCGACCTGCTTCGCGCGACGAAGCCTACGGCGCTTCTCCGCCTTCCTGCGCTTCACGCCTGACACACCAAGATCGTACGTCCAGTTGCGCTCGCTGCTTGCCCCCCGGGTCGGCAACGAGCCCTCAATTTGACGCCACGAATACTCCTGGTGACCTTGCAGCACGGGATCCTGCCGGCGTGCCAACCGGCGTAGTTGATCCCACCCTGTCACACATTGGCGAACGGCGTTACGGTCGGTGGATGTGCTCCGTCCAGGCTGCGCCGTCCCACCAGCGCAGCTGCCCCGGCACCTGAGGGTCCGGGTACCAGCCGGCGCCCGGGGCGGCCGCGGCAGAAACCTGCCGGCGGCCGAGCAGCCGCCCCAGCACGCCTGAGCGTCGTTCGGAAGCCGCAGTGTTGGCGGCCGACGGGGCCGCAGGTGGCGGTGCGGACGGTTGTCTCGGTGGGGCTTGGGCAGGTTGCGCCACAGGAGCCGCAGGCGCCGGGGTTGGCCGTTGCTCCGGGGCGGGTCGGGGCGGTGCTGCGTGGCCGGTGAACGCCTGGAACCTCCCAAGCGGAGCCGTCTGCGCGGGCGGCGAAGCCGAAACCGGTGGCCGCACCGAAGTGTTCGCCGACTCCATGCCGCCGACCTTTTCCGGGGCTCGCCCTGCAGTGGTCGCGGTCGGACGGACGGTGTCGAGTCCTGCACGGACCTGCCGGACGACAGCGGCGAATCGGTCGAAGGTGACGGTGTCGGGCCAGGTGAGCCGGGCAGCGCCGAACTCCTCCGGAGTCGGCAGCCGGTCGAGCGCCTCCTCGAGCTGGACGAATCGGGGGGCCTCGGCGGCCAGCCTGCGGAAGCCAAACGAGAGGTGGTAAGCCTCGAAGTCCTCAGCCGCGCGGCTGTTGGGGACGTGCCGGCCACCGAGGGCGGTGAAGACCTGATTTTGGAACGCCGCCCGGTCGTAGGGCATCAGCTGCACGCGAGTCTGCTCGACCGGTGCCCTTTCGCCGACGGCAGCGTAGAGCGCGGCGAGGTCCCCGCCGAACCACGCATTGGCGACCGGTGCCCCGAGGGTGGCGAACTGCTTGATGGTAGGGAGCTTGCCGCGGCGGGCGACGGCAAGGTTCACCTGGCGGGCGAGCTCGCGCAGCGGCTCCTCCCAGGCGCGGTTCAGCGCAGTCTCCAGGTTCTGGGCGGCCCATGCGCGGCGGTGCGTGGTGACGATGTCGCGGAGGATCTCGAATCCGTCGCGGCGAACGGCCCCGCCCATCGACATCGTGATGGTGACGCCGGGGCCTGCTTCGAGGACGCGGCGGTCTGCCCACAGTTCCTGCGGGGGTCCCAGCCGCCGCTGCGCGGCGCGGAGGTCAGCGAACAGTTGCGTGTCGACCGGTGTGTCGGCGGCGGCGAGGGCCTTTACGTCGCGGCTGTAGTACTCGGCTGCGCCGTCGATGTCGGTGCGGGAGTACGGCCCTTGGCAGAAGTACCAGCAGGTGAGCGCGATGTTGTTCCAGAAGGTTAGAGCGGGGCCGAACGCGGCGACCATCGCCGCGTGTGGAAACAGCATCGAGACAATGCGGTCGGGGTAGCGCGGAACACACGCGCCGCCCCACAGGGCGTCGATGTCGGCGAGCGCTGCCGGGGGCAGAACTCGCTCGAGATCGGGGCGGGTGAACGGCACGTCCTCGCCGAAGCCGCGGCCCAACGCCAGGTCCGGTGGTGCCGGCATGCCGGAGGCCTGCCGCGCGTGGACGGTGTCGATCGCGGACCAGTAGCGGCGGAGGACGTCGAGGCGGCGCTGGATGGGCGAACGGATTTCGTCGGTGCCGAGGTAGCTGGCGAGGATCTTCGCGACCTCCTCGACTGGCAGGTTCTTCTCGGCGGCGACCTGCTCGACCTTCGCTGAGGCCTGCACGTACAGTCGCGGCTCGGGCAGAGCGGTGGTGATCTCCTCGCCCGCGGCTACCGCCTCGCCGAGGTAGTCCAGCAGCGCCAGCCAGTTGCCGCCGAAGTAGGCGGCGGCCGCTGGTTGCAGCGCCTTTGTCAGCACCGCGCGTGCGGTAGGCGCGTCCTTGTTCGCCTTCGCGTAGTACCGGCGAACCAGCGGCCGGAGCACCTCGGCGCGCCAGCGGCGCACTGTCTGCCGGCCAGCGACGTCGCGGAGCGCGTCGAGCAGCGCTACCTTCGTCGCGGTCTGCTCCGCGGTCGGGAGCTGTGACCAGCCGTTGCCCGGACGCATCCGAGCCAGTGCGGAGTGCACATGCTCGCTCGTGAGGCCGAGCGCGGTGTAGGAGACATCGACCGTAGCCCAGGCCGCGTCCCGGGCGGCGGGCTCGTGCGCGCCGGCGTCGGGGCCGCGCAGGATCAGTGGTGCGTAGAGGGTGTTGGCGAACGGGATAAGCAGCGCCCAGCTGGCCAGCGCGTCCGGACTGCCGCTGAACTCGACGCGTACGGCGTCGGTCGCCGCGGTGTTCATCGCCCACCGCGGCTCGATAGCGTAGTAAGCGGGGAGGTTGACCGTTCCCGGCTTGATCGGCGCGGACTCCGGCAGCCACCACGCGCCCACGGTCTGTTGCGTGGCGAGATCGAACCCCCCCTTGAGCGCCGCACGGGCCGAGGCGGGAACGTGCCGAAGCGTAAGTGCCGTGGTGGCTCCGGCGGCGGTCACCCGCACGGGCGGCTTGCCTGCGAACGCCGCAGCGGTGACCGCCGCCAGCAGCTCGTCCACCGCGGCGAACCGCTTGCCGGCACCGGCCTCGTCCTCGACGGCCAGCCACTCCTCCGCGTCGGTGGTCGCGGCCAGTCGGCGCCCCAGGCTGTCAGTCACGCATGCCTCGCATCACCTCGACGTACTGCTCAAACGTCACCGGGTCGGCGGTGCTGGCCGCGTAGGCGGCGTACCGGGCAGCCAGCGCCTCCCGTTCACGTTCCGCGCGGCGAGTCTCGACCCGGTCGGCGTCGTACACCACGCGGCTGGCGATCTCGCCTCGCTCGAACAGCACGAAGGCGTCCATCCGGGCGGCCTCGTCACCGCCGGTAGTGCCGGGCAACGGCGGCCGGGTGCCGCCCGGGAGGGCGTCAAGCTTCGCATCACCAGTGACCGGGTCCATGTCGTTCTCGGCGTAAAGGGTGTCCAGATGCTCGTCGAGACCAAGTTCAGCGTGCAGCACGACGTCGAGGAACTGCTGCTCCGGGCCGACCCGGCCGATCAGCGCCGGGTGGAGCAGCACCCGGATCCCGCGGCCGATGAACTGGTAGAACTCGCTGAAGCTGCCGTACGGGCGCATCGGGACGACAACGCAGATCGGCGGGAAATCGTAGCCCTGGCCGAGCATCCTCAACTGCACGACCGCGTCCAGGTCGCCGGCATCGGACTCGAACCGCTCACGAACCCGCTTGATCTGGGCGTCGGTCATCGAGTGGTGCAACACGTCGCAGGCGATGCCGTGCTCATTGGCAATGCGGGAAATCTGCTCGGCGTGCGCCTGACCCATCGCCGCGAACAACACCCTCGGCTTGACCGGGAACAGCAGCTCCCGCTGAGCGTCCAGCGCGCTGGCCACCGCCCGCATGACCTGGCGGATGGGTTCGGTGGACCGCGCGGTAATCCGCGACAGCTTGCGTTCGTCTCCGAGGACGGCGAGCAGCGCGTCCCGGCCGACGATCTCCTCCCGGCGCCCGCCCGGCCACACCAGCTCGTAGGTGGTCACTGCGGTGTCGGGGACGAAAGGCAGCACCCGCAGGTTCTTTGCGTTGCCGTCGGCGATGGAGTCGATCAGCCGGTAGCGGTAGACGACGTCGGCATCGATCGGTTTACCGTCCAGACGTGTAAAGCAGGCGCTCATCAGCAGCGACCGGGCACCAGCGAAGTGTGAGAACAGTCGCTGGTAGGACTCTGCGGCGGCGATGTGCGCCTCGTCGACGACAATCATGTCCACGTCACCGGGGGTAAGCTTGGCCAGCAGGTCGTCGGGGTCGCCGCCCGTGCCCAGGGAGTGGAAGTTGGTCACGATCACGTCGGCGGCGAGCAACTGCTCTCGCGTGACGCGCCGGATGCCGCCGGTGTCCCGGTCAAGTACCCGCACTACCGGCGGGCGGCGGCCGGGGATAAGCGGGCCGCCGGGGAGTCCGTAGAGAGCGTTGCCGGGCGCCTGGTGGTCGAAGGCGCGGTCGAACGTGCCCCGGATGACATTGCCCGGCGTGACGACCAGCGCGCGCCGCCGGCTGAACGCTAGGGCCGCGACCACGCCGAGGACGGTCTTGCCGGCACCGACACTCATCACGCAGGCGGCCTTCGTGCCACCGGAGCCGTAGTAGTTGCCGAGCGCGGCGAACGCTTGCTTCTGACACTCCCGCAGCGTGCGGACCTCGATGGCGGAACGGACGCCGACGAAGTACCCGGAGGACGTCGGCGATGCGGCACGCGGGGACGGTGCCAACGCCCAGATCGGGTCGGGGGCCATGTCGGGCGCCTCCACATGGGGATCGGGAGAGACGAGGAGAGCAAGTGCGGGGTCGCGGGTGAGTAGCGCTTGAAGCTGAGCGACGCAGCGGGCGGTGCCGCTGCGGATCGCATCGTAAGAGAATCGGACGACGGCACGGCCGGTGGCCATCAGGTCGTTCTGCCGGAGCCGGTCGTATGTGAATGCCGCACGGGTGCCATGCACGGTGAAGCCGTCGAGCTCGACAGCGACAGTCAGCTCATCCCCGCGGATCTCGTAGTCCAAGCGATAGGTGCGTCCGTCGACGGTGACCTCGGCCTGCGGGCGGAGGCGAGCGACGATCGCCTGCGATGCGGCCGGCGTGAGTACCCACCGCAGGAACGCCCACTCGAGGAACGAGTCGCTAGGCAGCACGTCCGCCAGCGACGTGACCTTGCCCGCCTGAGCGGGGATCATCAGCTCTTGTCCTCCGCAGCGAACGCAGCACACCGCTCCCGTGCCCGCCGGGCCGATGGAGTGTCGCCATTGTCGAACCGATCCGCGAGCTCAAGCACCCGAGCTGCGTCGCCGAGCGCCCCCTCGGTGAGATAGAGGTCAAGAAGCGTCCGAAATGCTGTGATGCTGACGAACCGGAGCCCTCCCTCACGGTGCTCATAGGTGACCGCGTCGGGGCAAGCCTGGATCAGCTGAAGGTCCAGCTGGCACAGTCGTTCCAGCTCGACGAATGCCTGCGGCCCTTCGGCGCGACGTGACCACAGGAGAGAAATGACCTCCTGGATTGCGAAGTGATAGTCAGCGGGTTCACCGGGTAAGGCGAGAGCTTCGGCGAGGGTGCGCAACAGTCGGTTCGTTGTCGCCTTACGGGAATCATCGAGACGGTGAGCACCAGCAGGGGCCTGACTGGTGGTTCCGTTCGGCAGCGGCCAACTCAGCGATGGCGGCATGTCCGGCCAGCGGTTCACGGTCGGGCGCACCTTGCGCTGCCTGAGCTTGGACACATCCAGCCCCGATGGCGGGGAATAGTGGACGCCTGGCACATCTGCGAAGCGTGGGAACCACAGTGGCACCTGTGAGTTCATCTGACGCCCTTCCTTGCAACGGCGCCCGAACGCGGCGCCGCGTTGCTGAACCAGCACGTAACGTACCGACGGTCGGCTATGTTGTCACGCTGCCCCGCCCCGGCGAAGCCCCCTCATCCAACAGCTGGGCTGGCCGTCAGACCGTGCCTAGATCGCTGTTCGTCAGCCGACCGGCCGGAGGCAGGCTATACCACCCGAAAGGGTGACAGAGATGCGCGAAACGAGCGTTCCTCCTACTCTGGACGTGGGAACCATGACGGGGTAGATGTGCCGATCGTGGAGGTCCTATGGCGACGAGGACGACGGCTGAACCGGGACGGAGCACTCTTTCGTCCTGGGCTGCCGCGCAGCGGAAGCTGCGGCCACAACGGTTCACCCGGCCCCCGGATGGACTGCGCTTCGCGTTCTATGGACGGATGTCCACCATCGACTTCCAGGATCGGGCGTCGTCGTGCCGGTGGCAGCGCGACTACGCCGAGGACTTGGTCGCCGGTCATGGCTGGATCGTGGTGGAGTTCTTCGACGAGGGCGTCTCCCGCCGGGTGCCCTGGCCGGACCGGCCGCAGGCGGCACGGCTGCTCGCCGCGGTGACGGATCCGGCGCGCGGGTTCGACGCGATCGTCGTCGGGGAGTACGAGCGCGCCTTCCACGGCCAGCAGCTTGAACAGTTGACTCCCACCTTGCTCAGGCATGGCGTGCAGCTGTGGTTGCCGGAGACCTACGGTCCGGTGGACTTCGACAACCCGCGGCAGGTGGCGTTGCTGGACTTGCTCGGCGTGCACTCCCAGCGGGAGGTGTCCCGAGCCCGGCATCGCACGACCGCAGCCATGCGCGCTCAGGCAGAGTTGCAGGGCCGGCATCTCGGCGGCCGTCCGCCTTACGGCTACCGGCTCTCCGACGCCGGCCCTCACCCGAACCGCGCCCACGCCGCCTGGGGACGCCGCCTGCACCGCCTGGAACCCGACCCCGCCAGCGCACCCCATGTTCGGTGGATATTCGAGCAGCGGCTTGCCGGCCGGAGCGTGGCCAGCATCGCCCGCGCCCTCAACGACACCGGCGTCCCCTGCCCATCCGGCGCCGACCCAGCGCGTAACCCCCACCGCAGCGGCCGCCAGTGGATGCTCACCACTGTCGCGGCGATCCTGGCCAACCCTCGTTACACCGGCCGGCAGGTCTGGAACCGTCAACGCACCGACCGTGATGCCGTCCCTGACAAGGGAACGTTCGATCGACACCACGAGATCCAGCGGTGGAGCGCCTCCACTGACTGGGTCATTTCCCGCGAGATCGCGCATACTCCGCTGGTCAGCGAAGAACACTTCGTCGCCGTCCAGGCGATCCATACCGCGCCGACCCCAGCCGACGGCATCCCCCGCTACTACGTGTTGGCCGGAGTGATCTGCTGCGGGGTGTGCGGCCGAATCATGGACTCTCACTGGGTCCACGACCGCGCCGGCTACCGATGCCGACACGGCAACACCAGCGCCCGACCTACCTCATCGAGGCGACAGAAGACCCTCTACGTCCGAGAAGACCATCTCCTGGACAGAATTCGACACGACAGTTGCCTGCGTCGGCACCACCCGGCGATGCGCGACCAGGATCCAGACAACGTCGCTGGCTACCTACGGCTCCACGACATGATCATCGTGTGCGACCACGACACCTGGACCGTCGAAACTGACACGGCGGTCTTCCCGCTCACCGCCCCGACGAGCGTCCTGACCCAGACAGCGAAAATCCCCACCCAACGGGACGGGTTCCCCACGAAACGTGAAGAGAAATCACGCTTCGTGGGGAAATAATGTGTCCGAGGGGGGACTTGAACCCCCACGCCCTATACGGGCACTAGCACCTCAAGCTAGCGCGTCTGCCATTCCGCCACCCGGACTTACTCGTCCAGCCTACCGCGCCGACCTGGGGGATCTCATCACCCGCAGGCCGCTCTGGCGGGCCGCACGAGGAGTTACTGTACACGCCCCGGGTGGATCATGCACATCGGCTTCCGGCCGGTGCGTCCGTGCAGGTCGGGCCGGTCCACGACGCGGGACGACCGACGCCGACCGGCGGGCCCGGGTAGCGTCCGGCGGGTCCGACCCGGCAGCATGACCACGTGTCCCATCCCTCTCCCCTGGCCGCCGTCCAGCACCGGGCCCTCGCCCTGCGCGCCGCGGGCGATCTCACCGCCGCCCGCCGGTTGCTCGCCGACGCCGTCGGATCCGCCCGGCCGCCGTACGGCGAGGATCACCCGGATGTGCTGAGCACCGCGCACCTGCTGGCCCGCCTGCACCGGGAGGCGGACGACCCGGGCACTGCCCGTCGGACACTGGAGGAGGCGTACGCCGCCGGCGAGCGACGCTGGCCGCCCGCCGACCCGCTGATGCTGGCGCTCTCCTTCGAGTTGGCCTCGGTGGCGCATGAGTTGGGCAACCGGCACGAGGCCCGCCGCAACTACCGCCTCGTCGCCTCCCTGGGCCCCGCCGTGCTCGGTGTCGACCACCCGGCCGTACGCACGGCCCGGCAGTATCTCGGCGATGCCGCTCCCGCCCCTCAGCAGGCCGCGCCGGGCCCGCGGCCGGACCTGTCGGCCCTGTCGGAGCCGACCATCTCGCTGGCCGCCCTCTCCACCGCGTGGCGGCCCCACGAGCCGACCGCGATCCCCCAGCCACCCCGGTTTCCGGCCGCACAGCCCCCGACGGTGCAGCCTCCGCCCGCGTCGCAGGTGACCGCTGGCCCAGCCACGGCGCCGCCCGCTTCGCCGTACCACCGGCCGATCCCGCCGCCGCCCACCGTTCCGGCTCCGCCGGGTCCGGCTCGGGCCACCGCCACCCCGCCGCCCGCGCCGCCGTACCCGCCACACACCGGCGCCGCGCCGGTGCCGTACCAGCCGCCGGCCCAGCCCTACCCGGGTCCGCCGCATGCCGGCCGTGTGCCGCCCCCGCCGGTGGTGCCCGCGCCGCCGCACGCCACCCCGGTGCCGCCTCCCCCGGCGGTGCCCGTCCCGCCGCACACCGGCGCCGCCCCGGTTCCGCCCCCGCCGGTGGTGCCCAGCCCGCCGCACAGCGGATGGGCTCCCCCGGCCCCGCCCGTCGTGCCGAACCCGCCGCACGCCGCCCGGGTGCCGGCTCCGCCCGTACCGCCGCACGCCGCCGCGACCGGACAGGCCACTCCGCACGCCGTTCCGGCGCAACAGATCCCGCCGCCTCCGGCGGTACCGCCGCACCACGCCAGCGGTACAGCAGCGCCGCCGCAGTCTCCGTGGGCCCCTGCCCCTGCCCCCGCGCAGCCGTCCGTGGCGCATGGTCCGTCGGCGCCCGCGCCGCAGAGCCCGCCTCATCCCGCCGCACCGGCGGCCGAGGGCACCTCGCCGTCCGCCAGGACGATCCCGCCACCGCCGCCGGTCCCGCCGCACGTGGCGCACGCCCTCTCGTCTCCCCCGCCTGCGGCGACGACCGCGGCGTCGGGCCCGCGACACGCGGCGCCTCCCGCCCCCGCCGCCGTGTCGGTGCCGCCCACGCCGCCCGCCGGCGCGCCGTCGCGGCCGGGCCCCGCCGTGCCACCGCGGCAGCGGACGGCCCACGGGGTGACGGCCGACGCCACGCCCTCCACGGCACCGGAACCCACCGCCGAACCGGCCGCGTCCCCGGCATCCGGCGGTCGGCCGACCGCGGCACCGACGTCCGGCGACAGGACGCCGACACCCCCCACCCCGCCGTCGGTCCCCACCGCCCAGACGTCGGCCCCGGCCGCCGCACGCCCGGCGCCCGACGCCGAGGCACCGCGTCCGGCCGTGCCGGACGACGCGGCGTCGGCCGGGCCGGAGGCGCCGGAACAGTCGACGCGCGGGCCCAGGTGGGACAACCCCACGATCCAGGTACGGCAGATCGAGCCCCTGCTCGCCGAGGAGGCCGCCCGCACCGCCAACGCGAAGCAGGCCGAGGCCGCTGCGGCCACGCCGGCCACCACCGCGCCACCCGGTACGTCGGAGGCCGCCCCCGCCTCACCCGGGACGTCCGAAGTCGCCGCCACGGCCCCGCACCCGCCTGCGCCGACGGCACCGGTCAGCGCACCACCGGTGAGCGCACCACCTGCGCCACAGGTCGCCGTGCCGCCCGCGCCCCCGGTCAGCGCGCCACCGATCAGCGCACCACCGGTGAGCGCACCACCTGCGCCACAGGTCGCCGTGCCGCCCGCGCCCCCGGTCAGCGCGCCACCGATCAGCGGACCGCCGGTCAGCGCGCCTCCCGGGTACCCGCCCGTCAGCGCACCGCCGCAGCCCTCGCCTCCCGTGAGCGGGGCGCCGGCGCCGCCGTGGAGCATGACCGCGCCGCCGTGGAGCAGCACGGCTCCCCCGCAGGCGCTGACCGAGCCGGCGGCCACCGGGAGCGACCGCGACCAGGACGTCGAGGACGAGCCGGACCAGGAACCCGCGCTGGAGCGGAAGCCGGGCCGGGGGCAGGGGACCGGAGAGCAGGCGCCGGCGTACCTCGACATCGACGAGACGTTCCCCATGAAGGAGGTGCCGTCGCCGTCCACCGTGCCCGGGCCGGCCCACCAGGTGCTGGCCTTCCCGCCGCCGGCGGCGTACCCGATGGTCGCGGGGCCCGAGGAGCGCGGCCGGAGCCGGACGGCGGTGGTCGTCGCCGTGGTCGTCGCGGTCCTGGCCCTGGCGGCGCTCGTCGGGGTGGGCGTGCTGGTGCTCAGCCGGGAGGCGGCGCCGCCCGCGGGGCCCGCCACACCGGCCGCGTCGACGACCGCGACGGCCTCGCCGAACGCGGCCGGCCCGCCGCCGGGTGACCTGGCGCTGCGGGACGACTCGGCGACGATCACCCTGAGCTGGACGGACCCGGCGCGCGGCGGCGTGCCGTTCATGGTGGCCGGCGGCCGGGCCGGGCAGAAGCTGGGCGTGATGGCCACGGTGGACCCCGGCCAGACCAGCTACACGGTCAACGGGCTCAACTCGCGGGTGGACTACTGCTTCACCGTGCTGGCGGTCTACTCGACGGACTCGTTCGCCACGTCGGGGCAGGTCTGCACCGAGCGGGAGGGCGACACGCCGGCGACCTGAGGCTGACCCCCGGCGCGGCGCGCACGCTCGGTGTCCACAGCGGGACAGCGCGGGTTCCCCCGCCCCCGGCCGGGCCATATGATGGCACCCGGCTCAGGGGAGGGTCGCCGGTCAGGGCGCGCCACCTGCCAGGACGACACGGGAGGCAGCCGGTAGTGGCCACCATCGACGACGCCGCGAACGCCGGCGGTCCGCGTGCCCGCTCCCGCCGGATGCGGGGCGGTCTGGTCACCATCGGAACGGTGGGGGCGCTGCTGGCCGCGATGGGGCTGACCGTCCTCGGTCTCGGCGCGGCGGACAACGCGGTGGCGAGCTACGACGCGAGTTCCTGGCTGTGGAGCACCGCCCGCAGCGAGATGGCCCGGGTCAACGGGGTCACCGCGCGGGTCGACACCCGGGTCGAGATCCCGGCCGCCCGCCGGCACCCGATGCAGGTCACCCAGACCGACCGGCTGCTGATCCTGCGGGACCTGAACACCGGCCAGGTCAGCTCGCTGGACCTGGCCACCCTGCAGATCACCGCGACCACCCGTACCACCCCGGGCCTCGGGGTCAGCGTCGCCCTGCACGAGGACGCGGCGTTCGTCGTCGACGCCGTGCAGGGCATCGTCCGGCAGCTCGACCCGCGGTCCCTGACGCCGGTCGGCGAGCCCGTGCGCTACCCGCCGGGCATCACCGGCGGGTCCTTCGACGGCGAGGGCCGGCTCTGGATCGCGGTGCCCAGCGAGGGCACCGTCTCGGCGATCACCGCCGCCGCGCTGCCCTCCGCGCCCGCCTCGGCCGCCGCCGGGGCCGGCCTCAGCCCGAAGCAGATCGAGACGTACGACATCGCGGAGGCCAGTCACGAGCTGGTGGTCTCCACCCTGGACGACGGCGTCGCGGTGCTCGACCGCACCGCCGGCGCGCTGGTCACCGTGCAGCGGGGCCAGGTCCGTCCGACGTCGCTGACGATGAGCGCCCCGGGCACGCTGCCCGCGCGGACCAGCGGGCCGGCGGTGCCGGTCACGGTGCCCGGCGAGCGGCGGGTGCACGTGGTCGGTGCTGGCGGCGAGGTGCGCACGTTCACCGTGCCGGGCACGGGCGACCGGCTCAGCCCGGCGGTGGCGTGGGCCGGCCGGTTCTACTGCGCCGACGAGGCGTCGGGCACGATCTACGCCTTCGATGCGAACGGCCAACTGGTCGACACCATCCGCGGCAAGGGGACGGGGCCGCTGGAGCTGGAGGTGCGGGAGAACCACCTCTTCGTCAACGCCCCCGACTCGGCGACCGCCCGGGTGGTGGACGACAAGCACCAGGTCCGCGAGGTCGACAAGTACGCCAACGACGTGCTCGGCGGCGACCCGCCGCCTGCTCCCCTGCCGCCGCCCCCGCCGAAGAAGCCCAAGGTCGGCAAGCCGGGCGCGCCGCGCAGCGTGACCGCCGCCGCCGGCAACGCGCAGGCCCGGGTGAGCTGGCGGCCGGCCCCGATCAACGGCGCGGAGATCACCCGGTACGTGGTGGAGGGCGCCGGCCAGCGGGTGCAGGTGGGCGCCAACCAGCGGGCCGTGGAGATCAAGGGCCTGACCAACGGCGAGACGTACCGGTTCTCGGTGCACGCGGTCAACGCCAAGGGCGACGGCCCGGCGCGGACCAGCAACCCGGTGACCCCGACCGCCGCGGTGCCCGACCCGCCGGCCAGCGTCACCGGCCAGGAACGGCCGGACGGCACGGTGCTGGTGCGCTGGCCGGCGGCCAACGGTCAGGGCAACACCATCGCGAAGTACGTGGTCACGGCCACCTCGGCGGGCACCAACGCGCCGGCCGGTGAGTCCCGCAAGACGGAGCTGGTGGTACCGGCCGGTGAGCTGGAGTACGGCACGCAGTACGCGTTCACCGTCGTCGCCGTCAACGACCGGGGCGCCGGCTCGGCGGCCTCCCCGGTGAGCAACACCGTCGTACCGTACGCGGCGCCGGACCGGCCCGCCGACCTGCGGGCGACCACGGTCGCCGACCGGCCGGGCACGGTCGCGGTGCAGTGGTCGCCGGCCGGGGCGAACGGCCGCCCGGTGACGAAGTACCTGGTGGACGTGGGTGGGCGCACCAGCGAGGTGACCGACACCCGGGCCACCGTGGACGGGCTGGGCAACGGCCAGAACGTCACCGTGAAGGTGAAGGCGGTCAACGAGGCCGGTCCCGGCCCGGAGGCCACCGCCACCGCCCGCACGGTGGCCGAGCCTCGCATCACCGTGACCGGCTCGTCGGCGACCGCCACCTCGGCGACGGTCACGTTCACCGTCGACGCCGGCGGCGGCAAGGCCACCTGCTCGCTGAGCACGAACGGCGAGCCGACGAAGACCGGGAACTGCTCCGGCATCACGATGACGGGCCTGACCCCGGGCACGGCGTACACCTTCACGGTGACCGCGAGCAACGCCGCCGGCAAGGGCACCGCCAGTCGCGCCCAGACCACCGCCGCCCTCTACGGGATCGCCACCTGCAACAACGGCCCCGACGGCGACCAGCAGACGTACTGCAACTCCGACGTCGACGGCCGCAACGGCAACGAGATCTTCTCTGTCCCCCGGCAGGACAACAACCGGCAGGTCGGCTGGGCGGAGCCCGGCACCCGGCTCAAGGCGTACTGCAAGAAGTCAGGCGAGAACGTCGACTCCTGGATCTACAACAACCAGAAGCAGAGCACCTGGTGGGTGCAGGTCGACTACAAGGGGCGCAACTACATCCCCTGGGCCTGGCTCAACCTCGAGGGCGGCGACAACATCAACGTCCTGCCCACCTGCTGACCCACCAGGCAAGGAGCACCACCCGTGAACACCCACGAGCCGCTCACCCAGCCGGAGGTGCAGGGCTTCGCCGCCCTCGCCGCCCGGCTGGCCGAGAACGTCAACGCGGTCGTGCTGGGTAAGCCACAGGTGGTCCGGTTGGCGCTCACCGCGCTCTTCGCCCAGGGGCACGTGCTGCTGGAGGACGTGCCTGGGGTCGGCAAGACCACCCTGGCCCGCGCCATCGCCGCCACCGTCAAGGGGCAGTGGCGGCGCATCCAGTTCACCCCCGACCTGCTTCCCTCGGACGTGTCCGGGGTGACCATCTTCAACCAGGCCACCCGGGGCTTCGAGTTCCACCCGGGACCGGTGTTCGCCAACATCGTCATCGCCGACGAGATCAACCGGGCCTCGCCGAAGACGCAGTCGGCGCTGCTGGAGGTGATGGAGGAACGCACCGTCACCGTCGACGGCGTCCGGCACCCGGTGCCGCAACCGTTCCTGGTGGTGGCCACCCAGAACCCGGTGGAGATGGACGGCACCTACCGGCTGCCCGAGGCCCAGCTCGACCGGTTCCTGGTCAAGCTCTCCGTCGGCTACCCCGACGAGGCGGTCGAGGTGGAGGTGCTGCGCGGCGCGACGGTCCGCTCCCCCGAGGCGCTCACCGCGGTCACCGACACGGCCACCGTCGGGGAGATGGTCCGCATGGCCCGCCGGGTCCACATCGCCGAGCCGCTCTACACGTACGCGGTGCGGCTGGCCGCGGCCACCCGCGCCCACCCGCAGGTGCGCGTCGGGGTCAGCCCCCGGGGCGTGATCGCCCTGACCAGGGCGGCGTGCGCGTACGCGCTGATCGACGGGCGCGGCTGGATCATGCCGGAGGACCTCAAGGCGCTGACCGAGCCGGTCTTCGCGCACCGGCTGCTGCTCACCCCGGACGCGCAGGTGCGCGGAGTGACCGCCGCCGAGGTGCTGCGCCAGGCGGTCGCCTCGGTGCCGGTGCCGCTTCCATCGGGCCAGCCCGCCCCGGTCCAGGGCTGACCGGCAACGCCGGTGTCCGCGCTCACCGCCCGAGGCGTCGGGCTGCTCGTCGCCGCCGTCGTGCTGCTCGGCGCCGGCTTCCGCTTCGCGTACCCCGAGCTGACGCTGCTCGGCGCGGCGGCCGGCACCGCCGTGGGCTACGCCCTGGCGACCGCGGCCTGGCGGCCCCGGCTGGAGGTGACCCGCAGCGCGGACCCCGACCGGGTGGCGCGGGGCGAGCCGGCCGCGATGACGCTGACCGTACGCAACGCCGGCCGGCTGCCGGCGGCGAGCCTGGTGGCCGAGGACCGGTGCGGGAACCGGTCGATCCCGGTGCCGCTGCTGCGGCTGCGACCGGGCCGCGACACCACGGTCCGCTACGACGTGCCGACCTCCCGCCGCGGCGTGGTGCCGGTCGGGCCGCTGCGGGTGACCCGGCGCGACCCGCTGGGCCTGGTGGCGCTGGCCCGCCCGTACGGCGGCACGGTGCCGGTCTGGGTGCACCCGCGCATCCATCCGCTGCACGCGGTGCCCACCGGGGCGGGACGCAGCCTGGACGGCCGGGTGGACAAGGTGCCGCACGGGTCGATCACCTTCGACTCGCTGCGCGAGTACGTGGTCGGCGACGAGCTGCGCCGGGTGCACTGGCGCACCAGCGCACGCGTCGGCGAGCTGATGGTGCGGGAGAACGTCGACACCAGCCTGCCCCGGATCGTGGTGCTGCTGGACAACCGGGCGGTCGCCCACCCGCAGCGGGTCGACGGGGTGGCCGAGTCGTTCGAGTCGGCGTGCGAGGCCGCCGCCTCGGTGGTGACCGCCGCGGTCCGCGAGGACCTGCCGGTGGTGCTGCTGACGGTCGCCCCGGAACCGTCCGGGTCGGACACCACGGGCGACGGGACGGGGCACGGCGGCGGGCCGCTGGACCGGCTCGCGGCGGCACAACTCGCCGCCGACGACGTCCTCCAGCCCGCCACCGCCCGGCTGCGGCGGGAACGGCTCGGCGACACGTTCGTCTTCCTCACCGGTCCGGGCGGCCGGGGCGACCTGGGCGCGGTGGGCGCGCTGCGGGCCGCGTACCCGTCGGTGGTGGTGGGGATCTTCGGGGCGGCGGAGCCGGCGCCGTCGGACACGGCCGGCCTGGTGGTGATCGACGCCCCGGACGGCGCCGCGTTCGCCGCCGAGTGGGACGGGGTGCGCAGGTGGTGAGGGCTACCGGCGGAGTCCGCGCCGGCACGGCGCCGCCGGCCGACAGCGGCGGCCAGACCACGGGCAGCAACGGCCAGGCCGCGGGCAGCGCCGGGCCGGACCGCGACGGCGCCGGCGGCAGCGGGACCGCCGGACCGGGGCGGGCCATGCTGCGGGCGCTGCGAGCCGTGCCGGTGCCGCTGGCGCTGATCGCGATGATCGGCCTGGCCGGCGCGGTGCTCGGCCGGGTCTACGCCGGCCCGCTGCTGACCCGGCTGGTGCTCGGCGCCGCAATCGGTTCGGTGCTGGTCAGCGTGGCGGCCCGTCGGCTGCCGTCGTGGCTGGTCGCGCCGGTCTCGGTGACCGCGATGGCCGGCTGGACGGCCTGGTCGCTGCGGCTGACCGCGACCCGGGCCGAGCTGCCCGGCGGTCTCGCCGAGGTAACCACGGACGCCGCCACGAACGGCATCCCCCGGCTACTCACGGCGATGATCCCGGTCGAGCCGACCCCGGACACGGTGCTGGTGCCGCTGGTCGCCGCCTGGCTGGCCGGGCTCGCCGCGGCGGAGGTGGCGCTGCGGGCCGGCCGGGTACTGCTCGGCTACCTGCCGCCGGTGCTGCTCTACGCCGCCGCGCTCTACGTGGTCGGCCCGAACGCCGACCCGGCGATCGGGCCCACCCTGGCCGTCGTGGCCGTGGCGGTACTCGGCCTGGCCGTACCGTCGGGCAGCCCGGCGACGGCCGACGGCGACCCGACCGCCGGGCTGGCGCCCGCGATCCGCGCCGCCATGCGGACCCGGCTCGCCGCCGCCTCCGCCGCCGGGCTGGCGGTGGTCGTCGGCCTGGCCGCCCTGCTCGGCCCGGCGCTCGCCGGCCAGGTCGACGGCCGGCCGGTGGACCCACGCCGGTACGTCGAGCCGCCGCAGGTGGAGGCACTCGACGAGAGCCCCCTCATCCGCATCTCCGGGTGGGCGCTCAACCCCGGACAGAAGCTGCTCGACGTCCACACCGACTCCCCGGACGCGCCCGCGCCGACCGGGGCACCCGCCCCCGACTCCGGCACCGGGCCGGACACCGGCGGCCGGCCGGCACCGATCCGGCTGGCCGTGCTCAGCGACTACGACGGCGTGACCTGGCGGGTCGGCGCGACGTACCGCAACGCCGGACGGATCCTGCCGGCAACGGCACCGGCGCCGGACAGCACCGTGCAGACGGTACGACAGGAGATCACCGTCGCCGAACTCAGCGGCCGGCTGCTGCCCGCCGCCGCCACGCCGCGCGAGGTCACCGGGGCGCGGGTGGCGTACGACCCGACAACCGGGACGCTGATCCGGCCGGAGGGGCTGACACCGGGCCTGCGCTACACCGTGACCTCGGCCGTGGAGACGCCGGACGGAAACCTGCTCAGCACGGCGGACGTGCCCGCCGGCGACGAGGTGGCCCGGGTGCTGCGGGTCGCCGACGGGGTGCCCGAGCCGCTGCGCCGGCTCGCCACCCAGCTCGCCGAGTCCAACGGCGCCCCGTACGCGCGGGCCACCGCCGTGGAACAGTTCCTCGCCGAGCACTACCGCCTCGTCGCGGACGCGCCGAGCGGGCACGCCTACCCGAACCTGAACTTCTTCCTCTTCGGACCGCGCGACGCCGGCGGCCAGCGCGGCACCTCCGAGCAGTTCGCGGCAGCGTTCGCCGTACTGGGTCGACTGGCCGGGCTGCCGACCCGGGTGGTGGTCGGCTTCCGCTCCACCGGCGACGGCCCCGTCCGGGCCGGCGACGCGTACGCCTGGCCGGAGGTCCTCTTCGACGGGCTCGGCTGGGTGCCGTTCGACCCGCTGCCCCGACCCGACGAGGAACCGCGCCCGGTGGAGGAGGACTTCCGCCCGACACCCGACGAGCCGCCCCCGTCGGAGGTGCCGGAGCCGACCGTCGAGCCGACCGCCCCGCCGGAGCCGGTGGCCGCACCCGGCGGGCCGACCGACACCGGCGGGCCGTCCACGGCGCTGCTCGTCGCCGGCGGTACGGGCGGCACCCTGCTGCTGGTCGTGGCCGCGCTGGTCGTCCTGATGGTGATGCGCCGGGCGCAGACCCGGGCGCGGCTGGAACGGGGCGACCCCGGCCAGCGCATCGCCGGCGCCTGGCGGGAGGTCACCGACGCGCTGCGGCTGGCCGGCCGCCCGGTCGGCGGGGACCTGGCCGCCACCGAGGTCGCCGCCCACGCCCGCCGGGCCGTCACCGACGCCCGCGCCGGGAGTTCCGGGCCCGCGAGCGGTCCGGCCGCCACCGCCGGTCCCGCCCCGGCAGACGACCCGCCGGGCACGACGGGCCCCGGTAACCTCGACGCACGGGTGCAGGAGTTGGCCGGCCTGCTCAACCAGGTGGCCTTCGCCCCGGGCACGGCCACTGCGGAGCAGGCCGCCCGGGCCGTCACGACTGCCAACGACTACGTCACGGCGCTACGCGCCGCCCGCCCCTGGTGGCGCCGCATCCTCTGGTCGATCCGCCCCGGTCCCCTCCGCTGGCCCCGCTGAACCCCTGCCCGGGCCGCCGCCGGCGCGGTCCGGGCGGCCCACCAGGAACGGATCAACGCCGGCCTGGCGGCCATCCGGCGTCACCGCACCGACGATCGCAGGGCGGCGATGGCCGTGTACAGATCACGTCGCAGACGGTCGTCCGACCACACGGTCTCGTCGTACGAGCCGTACGTCACCACCCGCTCGTCACGGTCGGCCAACTCGACCAGCCCCGGCACCGCGTCGACCGCGCCCATCTCCACCAGCAGGGCCACCGCGCCCTTGTCGCCGTACGGGTCGGCGACGGCCGTGCCGAGCCGCCAGAGCGCACGGGCGGCATCGACGCGACCGTACTCGTTGCCGAGCGCCTCCCCCTCCCCGCGAACCAGGCCACTGGACGTAGCCCTGGTTGATGCTGATCCTGGCGCTGCCCGGCGCCGCATGGTCCCTGTACGCGGGCCTCATCGCCTCCGCGGCATTCTTCGGTGAGCAGCCCTCTCCGACCGACCGCGCCACCACCACCGCCGCTGTCCTGTCCGGAGCATCGCTGTGGCTGGTAACGGCTCTGCTCACCGCAGTCGTGTTCCGCCGCGCGGTGGTGCCGGTGCTGTGCGGCCTTGCGGCGGCCAGCTTCGCCGTCGCGGCGATATCGGTGCAGCCGCGTGCTCCGCTGAGCGCGGCGGACAGTGCGGGCTGGCTGTCGGCCTGGACTCCACCGACAAGTTGGGCGGTCGTCCTCTGGGGCGTTACCGCGCTGGTGCTGTCGGCGTACGGCCAGGCGTCCAGGGCGCGTGGCCGCCGCGCGGTTCGCTGACGACCGGGCGGCGCCCCTCCGTGGGCAGCGGGGTGCCTTCTGCCCAGCCACCATCGCACCACCTGCTCAGAACACTGTCACCGCACCCTGCCGCGGCCGCTGCGGTCACCTATAAATAACCGCCGAGTCTGGTGGACGCCGGCTATCGCTATTGGCGGCGTTGTGCCGCCGCCGCGGTCAGGTCCGCAGCCGGGGTGCGTTTGCCGGTGCGCCATGCTGCGATCATCTGGTCCCGCTCCAACGCCGACGTACCGAACAGCAACGCCCCGTCGCGACTGATGATCAGCTGAGCACCGCCGAAGCCCATCTGCCAGACGTACACCGCCTGTTCACCAGGCAGGCGTTCGATGCCAAACTCCAGGCCCGGCTGTAGCGCGTCGAGCTGCTGCTCGCCGAGCACCGCCCACTCCTTCTCCTCATCGGTCAGCGCTCCGGTGCCCGCGGCCACCCGGCCCCTCGGTAGCGGCTCGTCCTGAGGCGGGTCGACCTCGTCGAGGTCCAACGGCGCGCCGCCGGTCTGTACCAGGAACAACAGATGCTCCTTCAGTTTGCGCCGCACCACATTGTCCGCAACCTCCGACCCGCCGAGCGCCAGCGGCAGCTTGAACCCGAAGCACTCGTCGATCGCCGGTTCACCCAACGTCGCTACCGCGTCGTCATAGCACTGACGTTGAAGCCTCGTCTGCTGCGCGTGGCGATCCTCCAGGTGATCGAAGATCAAGTCTGACACGAAGCCGGAGTGTTCGACGTAGAAGCCGTATCGGTACAGGACGAGCACGTAGGTGTCGTCGTACTGCACCACGAGGTCGCCCCAGGCGGTCGTGAAGAGCGGGATCGCACCGGGATGCGACGGGAGGATCATCTCCATCACCGGCAGCAGCAGCGCCGGATCGATGAGGCGCACGAAACCGTCCTGAGTGACCAGGGCGCCCTCATTCTTCCAGGCCTCCTCGACGCCGGGGGAAACGATCTCACCGAAACGCTCGACGACCTCGGCCGAGATGCTCCCCACCACCCGGTGGCCGTGCTGAAAGTGGCTCATAGCGCCTCTCTGACCGTGACGTTCGGTTGATCACCTCGCACGATGATGACGCACGAGGCGGCGCCGCGAACACCCACCCGGTGTCACGACCTAGCGTGGCCCGCAGACCAGGCGCACCTCGTGCGGGACTTCCTTCAGAAACTCGAGCACGTTCTGCTCGTCGACGTACGCCTGACCGTCCTGGACCCGGTTGAACTCCTTGGCGACGTACATACCACGTGGAAGTCGGGATGGGCGATCCACGCGCCCGTCGCCGCCGCGTCGAGATACACCGTGTCGCCGGCCCGGACGCACTGGCCCGCGTCGCTCAGTCGGCGGAGCAGGTCCGCCGAGGGTGGTCCGGGGAACTCGACGAGGACCAGGCCCTCGGCCCGTCGCGCCAGCCGGTGCGCGATCCGGGCCAGGGCGGGTCGAGCGGCGAGGTCGCTGACAAAGACGTGGAGCACGATGTCACAGCGCACCGTCATCCCGGTGGCCCGCTCGACGAGCCGTAGCTCCTCCGGGTCGGTTTCGAGGTCCGGAACCTGGACGTCGTAGCCGTAGGGCAGGCCGTCGGCGGAATACCACAGGCTCGGATCGGTCTCGTGCCGCCTCAGCCCCTCGGCGGCCCACTAGCCGGCCCATGGGGCCTCGGCGGCCACTGTCCCCCCGCGCCGATCCGACATGGTGGGGCGCCCGGGCCCGACGTCGTCGGGTCAGTAGCCTTCGAATTCACTCACGGCGTCGGGGTGGGCGAAGAAGGCGCCGGGATAGCGGGGCGGATACCGCAGGGCGACGTCGCGGTCATCGGGCGGAAAGGCGCGATTGATGCCGAGTGCCACCTCGTGGCCGCCGTGGAGGAGTAGTTGTTTCGCTCCCGGAATGTACTCGTTCTCGACCTGGTACCGCAGCTCGGTGAACTTGGCCCGCACCGCGTTGCCGAGCGCCACCAGATCCAAGGCCTCGGGACCGCCGTCGACCCCTGCCTGAAGCGCTCTGGTGAGGGTGCTCGTGAATGGGTCGATCTCGCTCCCGAACAGCATCACCCGGCCAGCGCCCAGCAGCGACAACTGTGCGCCGTGCCGGTGACCGGCCGGCGGGTCCGGCCGGGTGAAGTGCCGCGCGGCGATCTGCGCGGAACCGCAGTCCAGCAGGACGACGAGTCGGGTGGCCGCACTGTCCCGCAGCAGGTCGGCGACCCTCCTGAGCACGGACCGCCGGCCGCCCGGATCCTCGGTCTGCTGCTCCGCGCCCTCGGGGTCTCCCAGTGTTCCGGGCCGGTCGCGGCGTAGGAGAACAGCAACGTGTCCGACGCCGCCGCGGCGGCCCGGCGCACGGCGTCGATCACCGCGTCGGGGGACTCCCCGCGCACGAGCTGTTCGGTGTGCGCTTCGAGGAAGGGCGTACCGATGTTCGGGGAGACAAGGGTGCGGGCCAACGCCCTGGTCGCCTCCACCGCCGACTCGTAGCCGTGGCCGAAGCCATGGTCGGCGTCGGGGTCGGGGGTGTCCCGGCCGACGAGGACGGCTCGGGAACCGGCGAGGACGGGCAGGAGCGGATGTCGTCGCGGGGTCGCGTCGGCTGTCATCACTCCATTCTGGAGATCGAGAGCCGGCCAGTCGATGCCCCCGGCCGTGTCGGCGTCGGGGAGCGCGGGCCGGCACCTCGCGCCGCAGGTCGCTCCCTGCGGGCCGGCTTGCGGCGCGTCAACCGCCGTGCCCGTACGGGCTCGGCCAACCCGCCCACCCCGCTCTCGGCAGCACCATCACCGCCGGCGAGAGTGAGCCCCTACCGCTTCGTCCAAACGGACGACACTCGGCCTGTCACCAACCTCCGGCAGTTTTAGAGGCCGGCATCGCCGGCTCAGAATCCCGCACCGAATCCCGTCACCGATCTCGCCTCCAGGTGACTGGTGTTGAGCGATGGCCGCCACTGACGTGAAGGCCATCGCTTTCCATCTGTTTCAGGCAGTTATTTTGTGTGGCGACCGGGGCACCGGGGTAGCCGCCACCGAGCTGGGCGTGCTGGCCGGCGCGGACCGGGTCGAGGGCTTCCTGGTGACCCTCTAGCCTTGGTGGGGTTGACGTACCCGAGTCAATGACCGCGGGCGATCCACTCGTCCAAGTGCGGGGCTTCGGCGGCAATCGTGGTGCCGTCACCGTGACCGGTGTGGACCCGGGTGTCGCCAGGCATGGTGAGCAGCCTTTCCCGGATCGAGGAGATGATCGTCGGGAAGTCCGAGAACGAGCGGCCGGTGGCGCCGGGGCCGCCGGAGAACAGGGTGTCGCCGGTGAACAGGACACCTGCTTCGGGCAGGTGCAGGCAGATCGACCCGGGCGAGTGCCCAGGGGTGTGGATCACCCGCAGTTCCGTGCCCGCCACGGCGATCCGCTGCTCGTCGATCGCCGGCCAGAACTTCTCGTCCGGGTGGCTCTGCCGCCACAGCTCCTCGTCGCCGGGGTGCAGCAGGACCGGCGCGTAGCACTCCTTGGCGAGACGCGGCGCGGCGGTGACATGGTCGTTGTGCCCGTGTGTGCACACGACGGCGACGACGGCACGGGAGCCCACGGCCTCGGTGATCGACTCGGCGTCGTGAGCGGCATCGACGATGACGACCTCGTCGTCGTCGCCGACGAGCCAGACGTTGTTGTCCACCTCCCACGTGCCGCCGTCAAGCTGGAACACCCCGGAGGTGACCACACGGTCGATCCGCAGCGTGCCACTCATAGCACCACGACCGAGCGCAGCACCTCGCCGGTGTGCATGGTGTGAAACGCCTTCTCGACGTCGTCGATCGCGATGCGTTCGGTGACGAACTTGTCCAGCGGCAGCCTGCCTTGCAGGTACAGGTCGATCAGCATGGGGAAGTCCCGCTCAGGCAGACAGTCGCCGTACCAGGAAGACCTCAGCGCGCCGCCGCGGGAGAAGATGTCGAGCAGCGGCATCTCCAGGCGCATGTCCGGGGTGGGCACGCCGACGAGCACGACGGTGCCCGCAAGGTCGCGGGCGTAGAACGCCTGCTTCCAGGTCTCCGGCCGTCCGACCGCGTCGATCACGACGTCGGCACCGAACCCGCCGGTCAGCTCCGCGATCGCGGCGACGGCGTCGGTGGCTGAGGCGTCGACGGTGTGGGTGGCTCCGAGGTCTCGGGCCCACTCGAGCTTGCGTGCGTCGCGGTCCACGGCGATGATCGTCGAGGCGCCGGCCAGACGAGCGCCGGCGACGGCGGCGTCACCCACTCCCCCACAGCCGATGACGGCCACGGAGTCCCCGCGTCCCACCGCACCGGTGTTGATCGCCGCGCCGATGCCGGCCATGACCCCGCAGCCGAGCAGGCCCGCGACGGCCGGGTCGACGGACGGGTCAACTTTCGTGCATTGACCGGCGTGCACGAGCGTCTTGTCCGCAAATGCGCCGATGCCCAAGGCGGGGGTGAGCTGCGTGCCGTCGGTCAGGGTCATCTTCTGGGTCGCGTTGAACGTGCTGAAGCAGTACTGCGGGCGGCCCCGCTTGCAGGCCCGGCACTGACCGCAGACCGCTCGCCAGTTCAGGATGACGAAGTCACCGGGTCGCACCGACTCGACGCCTTCGCCGACGCTCTCGACGGTGCCCGCGGCCTCGTGGCCCAGCAAGAACGGGAACTCGTCGTTGATCCCGCCATCGCGGTAGGTCAGATCCGTGTGACACACCCCGCAGGCGGCCACCGCGACCACGACCTCACCGGGACCGGGGTCGGGGATGACAATGTCCGTCAGCTCGACCGGCGCACCCTTGGAACGGGCGATGACACCGCGCACCTGCTGTGGCATGGAGATGGTTCCTCTTTCGATCGGCGGTAGATGCGACAGCGACATTAGCTGCGCTTTCCCTGTACGCGACCTGGCCGGCGGACGAGAGAAACCTGGTCTTTCGGCTAGGGTGTTCGAGTGGGAACGGAACTTGCCGGGCTGCGTGAGGTGATCGAGGGGCCGCTGCACGAGATCGCCGGACGGTTCTCCCGGTTCCTGGCCGACCGCTGGCCGCATACCGCACTGATCATCTTCACCCGCGAGTGCACCGGCCGCCCTCGCAAGGTGGCCGGGGCGATCGAAACGATCAACAAGGTCACTCTCGCGGAGCTGGAGGACCTCAAGACGCGCATCGAACCCGGTCGGCCGCTCTGCACCACGGCGACGATAGCCGGGGAGGCCCGCGCGGTGTGGGTGGTGCGGGATCCGGTGGATACGCTGCTCGTCCTCGTCGCTCGCAGCGCGGCCAGGCGCTTTCCTCAGCCTGAGGTCCTGGCGGAGGTTTTCGGTATCGTCGCGACGTCGATCCGGCAGCAGGTTGCCCAGGCCAGTCCGGACTACCTCGCTGAATCGCGCGCGGCGTCGACCGAGCGGGCACGCACGATCGCGGAGATGGCCGCGGCCCACGAGACCGCGCTCGTCACCATTCTCACGACGCTGCGTTCCACCGGCCTCGACGATCGCCGCGCCCGTCTCGCCGCCACCGACTCGGCGTCCGCCGCACTCGTGGCGTTGCGCACCGCTCAGGAGTCCGACCTGGCCTCGTCCGAGGAACCAGCGCCGGCCGTGTTCGCCAAGCTGCGCAAGGAGATCCGCCAGGTGCTGCGCCACCACGACGCGCAGTTGGATTTCGTGCCACCGCCCAAGGACGTACGCCCAGTGCCCGGCGAGATCGCCCGCGCGGCGCACGCCATGACCCGTACGGTCGTGCTGGCCTTCACCGCCCAGCCGGGACTCGCACGGTTGCGTGTCGCCTGGGACTGCGACGGCACGTCGCTGCGGGTCGATGTGCGCGACCAGGGCGCCGGCCGCCTTGACACCCACGCCCTGCGCCGCGAGCTCGACGGCCGTGCCCGTACGCTAGGCGCCACCGTCGAGCTCGACGCCGTGCCCGACTGGGGCAGCCGCGCCACCATCAGCCTTCCACTCGCTCCAGCTCCCGATCGTTCCGACGGAAGCAAGCTGAGCAGCCTGAACCGGCGGGAACTCGAGGTACTTCGCCTTGTCACCCAAGGAAAGCGCAACAAGGCCATCGGCATCGAACTCGGCATCACCGAAAGCACCGTGAAGTTCCACGTCGCCGGTCTGCTGAAGAAGTTGGAAGTCAGCTCCCGCGGCGAGGCGACGGCGCTGGCGCTCGACGCGGGCATCTAGTGATCACCAAGTCATTCTCAGCAAGTTGATCGTCGCTGTCGGTGATGGCCGCGCCTCTCGGTCGCGGTTGGGCGGGATCGCGTTGGGATCGTGAAGGCTTTGAGGACCTGCTTTCGGCCGCAAGGCGTTGGTCCTTGAGTAGGTCCGGAGCGACGCATTGCAGTTTCCGGTGGGCGAGTCGGCCGCAGGCTCGAGGCTGGTAGAGGGGCATCGATTGCAGGGCCCGATGGGACGGGTTCTTGCGCGGCTCTCAGCCGGTTTTTCGAACGTGCGACGCCTCGGCGGAAAGCGGCGCGCCGTCCTGGTCGAGCGGGTGGAGTTCGCCAAGCTCTCGCCCTTGGCCGTCAACGAGATTGGAGTGCGGCTCGCCTGGGGCGAAGGCGTGGCGCTCACCCCATTGGCGGAGGGCGACGACGGCCGTGAAGAGGTCCTGCCCGGCTTCGGTGAGCCGGTACGTGTGTCGTCTGCCGTCGGTGGCGCTCTTGTCAAGGATGCCGTGCTCGACGAGTTTGCGGAGCCGGTCGGTGAGGATGTTGCGGGCGATCCCCAGCCGCTGATGGAACTCAGTAAAGGTCGTCGCCCCGTCTATCGCGTCGCGGATGATCAGCAGGCTCCACCGGTCGCCTATCAGGTCGACGGTCCGTGCGACCGGGCAGGTCGGGTCGGTCCAAGCCGTTCCCGCAGCGAGTTTGACGTCCACTGGCCCCCTCCGTGATGAGTTGCATTCTGAAACCAGTATGCCCTAGCCTCAAATGAGTTGCATTATGCAACTTACTGGAGGGTGACATGTCGTCAGGATTGACCGGGAGGCAGCGGGCCGTGCTCGCGCTGGTGTGCGCGGTGGCGGTGTCGACCATCTACGGCATCCAGCCGGTCCTCGGGGCCGCGGGCGAGGATCTCGGCCTGGGGGAAGGAGTCCTGGGGTGGCTGGTCGCCGCCGGCCAGATCGGCTATCTCGCGGGGCTGCTGATGTTGGTCCCGCTGGGTGACCTGTTCGATCGCCGCAGACTCATCACGGTGCTCTTGCTGCTCACAGCAGTAGGTGCGGGGGTGACCGCCGCCGCACCCAGCGGTGGCATCGCGATCGCGGGCCTGGCTCTGGCCGGACTGTTCGCCGTGGTTGTCCAGATCACGGTGGCCTACGTCGCTGTCGTCTCACCGACCGGCGAGCGCGGCCGCAACATCGCAGCGGTCACCTCGGGCGTGGTCATCGGGATCCTCGGGGTGCGGGTGGTCGCGGGCACGCTGGGCGAGCTGACTGACTGGCGCATGGTCTACCTCGTACTCGCCGGGCTGTGCGCGATGCTGGCCCTCGCCACCCGGCTCACCCTTGAGGTCGACATCCGCCGCCCCCGAGCCCGGTACGGGCAGTTGCTGTCATCGCTGGGTCGTCTGGTCGTCGGCGACCGACTCTTCCTCAGTCGCGGACTGGTCGCGTTCTTCCTGTTCGCCTCCTTCGGCACGCTGTGGAGCGGACTGGCGCTCCCACTCGGTGACGCGCCGTGGCACTTCGGCACTACCGAGATCGGATTGTTCGGACTCGCCGGTCTCACCGGGGCGCTGGGCGCGGCCCGGGCCGGCCGATGGGCCGACCAGGGCCTGGCGCCCTCGGTCACCGGCTGGTCGCTGGCCCTGCTCACAGCCTCGTGGCTGCTGATCGCTCAAGCGGGGTCATCGCTGTGGCTGTTGATCGTCGGTGTCATCGTCCTGGATTTCGCAGTGCAAGCCGTTCACGTCAGCAGCCAGCACCTGCTCACCACCGCCCGTCCCGACCAGAGCAGCAGCGTTATCGGCGCCTACATGGCCTTCTACTCCCTCGGCTCCGCGCTCGGTGCCATCACCACCACCTGGGCCTACAGCGCCACGGGATGGTCGGCCGTCAGCCTGCTCGGCGCGGCCTACGCCGCACTCGGACTTCTCGTCGCCACGTCGACCCGACGTTTCGCCGCCCTACCGATAGCGCAACAACCAAGTGCGTCCGTATCGGCTACGTCCCGCTGACCCTCGATGACGCGAGCGCATAGCGCTGAGCACCCTTGGCCGGCCTTGCAGTCGTTTCCCGTGCCCGTTTAGGGCGTGTCTCGTGGATCTTTGGCGGTGGGTCGGTAGATAAGGGCTCGCGCGGGATGGGCGGTTGTCGGCTCCGCCTGAAAACTGGCTCTGGCACACATTCTGTGAGTCGTGCTCGCTGAAGGTTCGGGTTGGGTGCCGGAGTGGAGATCATTTCGGCGTTGCTGCCTCATCTGGTTGGTCTGCGGTTGGACGCGGTGGTGGTCCGCGGCGTCGGGGTCAGGATCGACGCGGCGACACAGACGGTGCGGGCGCCGTGCGGCGCTTGCGGCACCTGGTCAACCACGGTGCATGGTCGCTATGTGCGGCGGTTGGCTGATGTCAGGTTGGGTGGCCATGAGGTGCTGGTCGCGTTGACGGTCCGCCGATTCGCCTGCTGGAACGTCGGGTGCCGGCGGCGGACGTTCGTCGAGCAGGTTCCTGGGCTGACCCGTAGGCATGCCCGCCACACGGTCCTGGCGGCGGGTGACCTGGAAGCGGTCGCGGTGGCCTTGGGCGGTCGATCGGGCAGCAGGTTGGCGCATCGGTTGGCGGTGTCGGTGTCCCGGATGACGTTGATCCGGATGATCCGGCGGATGCCTGACCCGCCGCCGGTGACGCCGACAGTGCTGGGCGTGGACGACTTCGCCCGACGGCGGGGGCACCGATACGCCACCGTGCTGCTCGACATGCACACCCGCCGGCCGATCGACGTCCTGCCCGACCGCACCGCCGACACCCTCGCCGCATGGCTGCGCGACCATCCTGGCGTCCAGATCATCTGCCGGGACCGCGGTGGCAGCTATGCCGACGGCGCCCGCAAGGGAGCACCTGACGCGATTCAAGTCGCCGACCGGTGGCACCTGCTCAAGAACCTCAGCGATGCCGTCGAAAAAGTCGTCCGTGGGCACCGCCGATGCCTACGGGAACACACCGAACCGACGCCCGCCCTGGCTGGGCCGATCATGGACGAGCCGGTCAGGACGGGCCGCCGGGCGGCGAACACCCGCCAACGCCACGCGGCCGTGCACGCCCTGCGGGCCGAAGGACTGTCGATCAGCGCGACCGCCCGCCGCCTCGACATGAACGTCAGAACCGCCCGCAAATACGCTCACGCCGCGACCGCCGAGGCGTTGATCGGCCCGAACGCCAGCAGCCGGCCCAGCGTCCTCGCACCGTTTCACACCCACCTGCGTCAGCGACTGACCGACGGCATCCACCAGACAGCGGACCTGCACGCCGAGATCTTGGCCCGCGGCTACCAAGGCAGCCTGCGCGTGCTGCGGGACTGGCTCGCCACGAACCGCACCCGACCCACCCCTGCGACCGCAGTCCGGGTGCCGTCGGCCCGGCGGATCACCGCCTGGATCATGCGACCCGGCCACAAACTCACCGACGACGACCGCACCGACCTCGCCGACGCCCGCAGCCGCTGCCCCGACCTCGACACCGTTGCCGATCTCGCCCGCGGGTTCGCCGCCCTGGTCCGCCACCAGGGCACCGGACAGCACCTCGACGCCTGGATCGACCGCGCCCGCAACGCCGGATACTCCGAAATTCGCGGCTTCGCCGCCGGTCTGGTCAGCGACCGCGATGCCGTCGTCGCCGGCCTCGCTCAGCCCTGGAGCTCAGGCCCGGTCGAGGGCCACGTCAACCGCATCAAGACGATCAAGCGACAGATGTATGGCCGCGCGAACCTCGACCTCTTACGCAAACGCGTCCTGACCAACCCGTGAGCCGCCACCAAGATCAATCACAGAATGTGTGCCAGAGCCAGGATTCAGGCGGCGTTGACAGCGGTTATGGGCGACTGGTGGGACGGCTGTCCCACCAGTAGAGGGTCCACGCACGGCGTATGAGGCTGCGGACGGTGATGACCGTGTCGGCGAGGTCGAAGAGAGCGTTGGAGCCGGTTGAACGCGTTGTGCCAGGCGTTGGTGCGCTCGACGTGCCACCGTCGGCTGGCTTGGAGGGTGCCTTGTCGCCCTTGTGGGCGATCTTGCCGGTCAGGCCGCGTTCGGCCAGCAGCGTGCGGGTGCCCGCGGAGTCGTATCCGGCGTCGAGGTGCACGGTGATGGTCTCGGGCAGTGGGCCCAGGTCGTCGAGCCGGTCGAGGGTGGGTGCCAGCAGTGGTGAGTCGTGGCGGTTCGCGCCGGCCAGGACCCGGCCGATAGACAGCAGCGGCTCCGGCCGCGCCCACTGGTGATCCGTCAGGTCTCCGCGCCCCACGACGCTTGATCATCTACAGTCTTGATCCACTTTGGCCACCGTGCCAGACGGGGCGACGTATCAGCCAACCTCGACGACCGGCGTCGGGCTCGGGAAATCCGGCGGCAGACCGTCTGGGGGACCCGTTCCGCGCACCTTCGCGGCCAGATAGGAGGTCAAACTCCCGTCGTACTCACACCAGTCATCGTTATGGCCGGCGACCAGCACGGTCCACGACTCTGCTTCCGCGCCTGCTGTGCGCCAGTAGAAGACGTCACCTTCGGCGGAATCGCCCCAGGGGAGAAGCCCGCCAGGCTCAGGGTATGGGGCATGACCGTGTGACATCCCGGCGTCACGCAACTCCGACAGGTTACGCAGGCCCTCCTGTAGGCCACGGACGAAGTACTGCTCCTCTCCGGCCGACGGGATGTGCAGACCCAGGAAGTCGTCCACCGTGAACGGCGGGTAGGCCTCCGCGAGGGCAACGAAGTCCGAGGGCAGCACGACACCCGTCTCGCGCCGGATGAACTCCCAGTCGATGAGTCGACGCCCGGCCGACCGGATGCCCAGCAATGCTGGGAGGGCTTCCTCCAGCTCGCGCAGACTCACCAGTTCACCTGACTCCCCGGCGGGGTGTGACGGACACACGGATCCAGCTAATCCCCTGGTCGTTAGCCTAACGAAGCGCTACGGGCAGAAGCTCCTCTTCGGACCGCACCTCGTCTCCCCGGAGACGGACCCCGTCCGGGTCGGTGACGGGTTGATGCCGCAACGGCAGTTGTGGATGCCTGTAATGCGCGACGCCCGCCGCCACCGTGCCGGAGGCCGATGCGTGGGTGGCGGAGTCGGATCGGTTGCCGCGTTGGCGCCGCCGACGCCGACACCAAGCCCGCACCAGCCTCTACCGCCGACGCGGCTACCCACCATGACTCACTACGCCCGGAGGCGGCGGACGAGTTTGCGCAGGCCGGCCTGCCAGCCGTCCGGGTCCTCCGCACGGCGGAGGGCGTACGCGGCGACCTCCGGGTGCGGCAGGATGAGGAAGCGCTCCTCGGCGAGGCCGGCGATCACCGAGTCGGCGACCTGGTCCGGGCTGAGCACCGCGCCGGAGGCGGCGATGACCCGGGCCCCGAGGTGCCCGGCGGCCAGCCCCTCGGCCAGCATCGGCGTGTCCACGCCCTGCGGGCACAGCGCGCTGACCCGCAGGCCCTGGTCCCGGTAGGTGACGGAGAGCCACTCGGCGAAGCCGACGGCGGCGTGCTTCGTCGTCGTGTACGCCGCGTCGCCGACCGCGGTCAGCACGCCCGCCGCCGAGCAGGTGTGCAGCAGGTAGCCGCCGCCCCGGGTCAGCATCGCCGGGAGCACCGCCCGGGCCGCGTAGACGTGGGAGAGCACGTTCACCCGCCACGCGTGGTCCCAGCCGGCGTCGTCGACCTCCACTCCCCCGCTCGTGGTCACGCCCGCGTTCGCGCAGAACAGGTCGATCCGCCCATACCGCCGCTCGGTGTCGGCGACCAGCGCGCGGACCTGCTCCTCGTCGGTGACGTCCAGGGCGGCGGCGTGGGCGACCGGGCCGACGCCGTCGGCGACCGCGCGGGCCGCGTCGGCGTCGAGGTCGGCCACCACCACGGCGGCGGCGCCCTCGGTGGCGAACCGTCGCGCCAGGGCGGAGCCGATGCCGCCGGCCCCGCCGGTGATCACTACCACCCGGTCGGTGAGGTTCATCGCGGCTCACCCCGACCCAGCCGCGTGATCAGCTCAGCCAGCGCCGCCGTGCCACCGGCGGCCACCTCGGGGGTGGGCAGCAGGGCCAGCACCGGCACGTCGATCCCGGCGTCGGCGTAGCGGCGGACCTGCTCGCGGCAGTGTTCCGGCGAGCCGTGCAGCACCAGGGCGTCGACCACCTCGTCGGGCACGGCCGCGCCGGCGCCGCGCCGGTCCCCGGCGGCCCAGGCCCGCCACATCGGCCCGAGCGCCTCCTCCCGGCCCAGCCAGCGGTGGAACTCGGCGTACGCGGGAACGGTCAGGTAGCTGGTGATCAGCCGGCGGCCCAGGGCGCGGGCGTGCGCGGCATCCTCGGTGGGGCAGACGAAGATCCGGGCGACCACCTCGAATCCCGGGTGCCGCTCGCCCACCTCGGCGAGCGCCCGTGGCACGTCACCGGCGGCGAGCCAGTTCAGGATGACGCCGTCGGCCTCCGCGCCGGCCAGTCTCAGCATTCCCGGGCGCAGCGCGGCGAGCAGCAGCGGCGGCGGCACGGCCGGCGGCCGTTCCAGGCGGAACCGGCGCACGGCGAAGGTGTCGTACGCCTCGTCGACGGTCGCGCCGGACAGCGCCGCGCGCAGGAAGCGCAGCACGTCCCGGGTGCGCCGGAACGGCTCGTCGAACGGCACGGCGTTCCAGTTCCGCACGATGACCGGCGAGGACGCGCCGATGCCGAGCGCGAACCGGCCGGGCGCGGCCTCGGCGAGCGCGGCGGCGCTCATCGCCAGCAGGCCGGGCCCCCGGGTGAAGACCGGCGTGATCGCGGTGCCCAGGCGCAGCCGCGGCTGCCAGGCGGCGGCGAGCGCCAGCGGGGTGAACGCGTCCGCCCCGGCGACCTCGGAGGACCACACGTCGGTGTAACCGGCCCGGTCGAGGGCCGCGTAGACCGCGGCGTGGTCGGCGAGCGGGATGCCGTCCAGCGGCACCGTCATGCCCCATCGGGTCGTCATCGGTCGATCGTGCCCGCCGGCGGCCGGCCGGATCAAGATCCCGCCCCGGTTTCCCGGTAGCCGGGCGGGCGGGCGGTCGGCGGTGTTACGACTGCGGGATGGGCGCGCATGACGGCGGGGCGAGCTGACCGTGGCCACCCACGAGGCGGGACGCCGGCTGCCCCCGGCCGGCGACCGTCCGACGTTCCTCGAACTCTTCTTCGACCTGGTGTACGTCTTCGCGCTCACCCGCATCTCGGTCCGCTCGTTCGAGGACCTGGCGCTGGAGACCGGGGGCGCCCGGGGCTGGGGCGCGGTCACCGGCGGCGCCAAGACGCTGCTGCTCCTCCTCGCGCTCTGGGCGGTGTGGCAGGGCACCTCGTGGACGACCAGCCGGTACGACCCGCACCACGCCTGGTTGCAGGCTGTCGTCATCACCGCCCTGGTGGCCAGCATGGTGATGGGGGTGGCGATCACCCGGGCGTTCACCGTGACCGGGCTGATGTTCGCCGTGGCGTACGTGGCCGCGCAGCTCTCCCGCCCGCTGATCCTGCTGCTCGCCCTGAGCTCGCACCCGTACCGACGGCTGAACCTGCGGATGTTGCTCGTCTACAGCGCGACCGGCACGCTCTGGATCATCGGCGCGTTCGTGCCGACCAATCCGCGGGTGCTGCTGTGGACCACCGCGCTCGCCGCCGAGTACCTGGCCGCCCGGTTCGGCTGGCCGGTGCCGGGGCTGGGCCGCTCGACCGTCTCCCGGTGGGACATCGCTGGTGAGCACCTCGCCGAGCGGTACCAGCAGTTCTTCCTCGTCGCGCTCGGCGAGACGATCCTGGTCGCCGGCCTCGCCTACAGCGAGGGCCCGTACGGCGGCGGGCACACGATCGCCTTCGCCCTGGCACTGGCCACCTCGATCGTGCTGTGGCGGATCTACGTGCAACGGGCCGGGCAGATCCTCGCCGAGGCCGTCACCCGGCCAGCATCGGCCGGTCCGCGGCCGACACCCACCTGGTCATGGTGGTCGGGCTGACCGCCACCGCGATCGGCTACCAAGATGCGGGCCAGTGCTCCGCCCTTTTGGGCGGGGGTGGAGGCCCGCGTGGGAGGGTCGGCTAGGCACGAGCGTTTCTAGCCCGGCCTGTTCTGCTGCTCGATGTATTGGCGAAGGGCTGTCTGGGGTGCGCCGCCGATGGAGCCCGCGAAGCACGAGGCTGACCAGAGCTTGTTGGCTCGGTAGTAGTGGCGGGCAAGGTCGGGGAACTCTTGACGCATCCGGCGGGAGGATACGCCCTTGAGGCTGTTGACCAGCCGGGTGAGGGCGATCTTGGGCGGGACGTTGACCAGCAGGTGCACATGTTCGGCCTCACCGTTGAACTCGACCGGCTCGCATTCGAAGTCGGCGCAGACACCCCGCGTGATCTCTTCCATGCGGGTCAGGTGTCGGTCGGTGAATACCTTGTGTCGGAGTTTGGTTACGAAGACCAAGTGGGTGTGCAGGGCGAAAGCGCTGTGTCTGCCAGTGCGAACGCTGCCGATATCGTCGTAGGTCAACGCTAGTACGGCAGCCGCCATTGGCCGTCTGACCTGGTGGGATGCGGTGGGGGTGTGCAACGTGGACGCAGCCGCCTGTCGATCATGTGTTTGTGAG